>JAITKY010000101.1 GCA_031278135.1 Prevotellaceae bacterium
AACACTTATTTACAATTCATTTCTTTTGCATATCTTTTCACTATTTTGCCTTATCTTTTTTATAAAAAGAGTAAAATTTAAAATTAAAAGGCTATATTTGCCGTTAAATTTAAATTTATCTTTATTATACTAAAGACTAATGAAAGAAAAGGAGATATATGATGTTCTATTGAGAAAAAAAGCATCCTGTTCTTTTTTTTCATGTTGTTTTGTACCCTCATTTACGCCGAGGATAAAAGCAAAACGGAAAGTATGCTACGATATTCCAAACAATTTGTAAAAGAAGAGTGTGGGGAAAACGAAAAAACCTATCCTCTCTTTCATTTGTTGGATTCCTTGATTGATACGTCAAATATTTCCGAAGAGGATTTCAGAAAAGCCCTCAACAAAAGCGTAGTAATTTTTCGGCAACAAGGAAACTTAATCGCAGTCATTGAACTTTATTTGTATATCACGTCCAACTATAAGCAAATCGTCAATCCTTCCGTCGAACAAATGAAATCGCTGGCGCTGTTTTATATTCCATTGTACAGACTTACGTTTCGCTTTCCAATGCTTACGAAAAAAACTGGGAATCAGCAAGGATGACAATATTACCACATTTTTACATGATACGGTTACATGAAATGACTTATTCTGTTGTAGCCGAATAACGCCTATTCATTTTATCAGTTATACTTCGCCCCTGCGTGTATTCCGATAATCAGTGGATTTTGGGTACGGCGCTTTCCGGTTGCCCACCCCGATTTGACGTTCCATAGTCGTTCTTCTATTTTCAGCTTGGAGCTGAACCGCCAATTGTTTTACCAACAATGATTTTTCCGAGAAGAAACGGATTGCTGCGTTGCTTCGTAACTCGCAATGACGGCTGCACAAAATCAGTCCGACACTTAGGGATATGAAATAAATTATGGTACGCTGTGCGGGATTACTCACGAAGAACTTTTAGAAAATTTTTCCGATTATCTTGAACTTACTGCCGGAAAAATGGAAATTTCCAAACAAGAACTCGCGGATAAAATAGAAGATTTTTATTCTCGAATTTAAAGTTGCCTACGTAGGCGAAAACCCGCTTGCAAAACTCGAAGAGGCAAAAACGCAAATCATCAACCGGCACTATAAAGAACCGTACCCGAACGCTACTGCTATTGCAATGGTAATTGACGATGAAAAACGGCAAATAACGGAATTTGCAGAGGTATAAAAAACAGCGCTAAGGCGGGAGCAATAGTCGTTTTACATTTCCAGCGTTACCGGCCCCAGCAATCCCGCGGGCTGCAATTCCGAATCCTTGCGGTAATAATACCACACATTGAAAGTTTTGCGGTCTGGTTCCGGTCGCGGCTCGTTGCGCAAAAACCATTCGGGGAAGGATTTCATAGCGCGGCCTTCTTCGCCTCTGTCCGTTCCCCATTCAAAATCGGCAGGATATTGTTCGTCGCCGATTAAGCGGTTTGCCCAAGTATTGGTTACCCTGATTTTCAACGAGTTTGTTCCCGCTTTCACATAGTCGGTAATGTCTATTTTGAAAGGTGGAAACCACAATACGCCGACTTCCTTGCCGTTGATTTCTACGGTTGCCATATCGTGAACAGTTCCCAGATCCAAAATCATTTTGCATTTTGTGTTTTGCATTTTGCATTTGAAATTGTTCTCATAAACGGCTGTGCCGGAAAAATATTTCAGTTTTTCGTCTTTTTGTTTGCTGAAGTCAAGCAATTTTGCGAATTTTCGGGTAAATGGTTTTTCTAATTTCGGGTAAAAAGTTACGTTCCAGGCCCCGTCAATGATTTGTTCCGTTTGTTGTAGAGACGTGGCGCACCGCATTTCTACCGTAGCGGCATATTGCGTTTCGGCAAACGGAAAAACGATGATTGCCGAATGGTCTTTTTCCAAATTCAGCGTTACAAAAACGCTGTCGCCTTTCTGAACGTAATCGTTTGTTTGTTCCATCTTTCCCTTGTAAGCGTCCCAGAATTGCGGAACGCGGTTTTTTGCGGGAAAACCTGCCGTTTCCAATTTTTCTTCAAAAGGGTTGCTAACAAAATAAATATCGGCTTCGGGCGTACGACGGTGGCATATTCCCCAAAAATCGTTTTCGGTTTTCGGTACAAAATTGCCCTGTTGTAACAGCATTTGACAGCGAGCCAAATAGGTAAAAAAAGCCTTGCTTTCGTTGTACCATGTTTGGAAACGTCCGAAATGCGTTCCCCACCAGCCCATCCCCATCGCGGGTTGGTACGTATCGTCGAAAGGCTGATGTACCCAGTGGTGCAGAAAATACAAGTTCATACCTTGTGCAAAACCGCCGTCAGCTGTGTGCTTGAGGAAGGCGGGCGTTTCGGTGTAACGGCTTGCTTTCGGAGAACCGGTAAATGCTTCTGCTGCAACAATTCGCTTGTCAAATTCTACGGACGCTCGTAGCGTGTTCGGATTTTCATAAACATAATCCTGCGACGACCAAAATTCATCCACAGGCACGTCGGCCATTGCCGCGCCTTCATAGTTTGAAAACGGTCCGCCGTAAGGCTCCCAATAGAGTTTCAGACCGCAGGCGTGCAGCATTTCTTTCGCCACCGCAAAACCGTTGTCCATATACAGGCGATTGACAACGTCGTCATAATCTTTCAGAAATTGTTGAAATTCGGGTAAATCCGTTTTCAATTTGTTGTTTGTCCAAGCGTTGAATTTGTGTTCGAGGTCTTGGCCTGTACGGTGCTGAAAAAGCGCCATCCACCGCAGCACGTCATAGTTTTTCAGGCGGCGGAATTGCTCGCGAAAATCCTTTGTCCAGTTCTGATAGCCGCTTTCGTAACTGTCTACCCAAATGTACTGGAAGGTGTTGCCGAAATATTCGCCGATGTTTTCTTTGAGCGGTTCTAACAACTGTTTCCAATGGTAGATATTGTCTTCGCGGTTCATTTTATCCACTTCCCAGGCACGTCCGATGATATCGTCGGGCAAGGGGTGCGGATGCGCCATCGTGGGCGCGTAGCCGTAGCGATAAATCGTCCAGCGTCCTGTCGGGGCATTCCATTTCAGGTTTCCGGCAGAATCCATAAACTGTTTTAATTCAATTATATCATCAATATAAACCGAATCATTTTTGCATTCTGCATTTTGCATTTTGCATTTGACCGGAACGGCCATTACGGTAATATCCCAATACAAGCTTGCCTTATGTGGTTTGTAGTTTGGCAAATAGTGCGAATCGTAACCGGTAAATTCGGGCAGTTCGGGACGCGGCAACGCCAATTCGATTGTTTTTCCGCCTTCAACGGTGGTTTTGCTGCTGATAATCGCTTTCATTCCGCGTTCTTCGGGAATCCAGGACCCGCCGGTGGTGGCGTAGCCGGGCGTTCCGTGCAGTCCCATAGTCAAGCCGAGTCGTTTGGCTTCCTTCATGGTGTGTTGTATCGCTTTCCAGTAGGCAGGACTGCGGAAAGTCTGTTCGGGGAAAGGCAGGTTTTCCATCGGGAAATGGCTTTCTTGCACCGACGAGGCGATATTGAAAATGCAAGCGCCGCCGATTCCGCTTTCCGCCATGGCTTCCAGGTCCTTAGTAATGCCCTGCGTGGTAAAGTTGCTGCCAAGCCAGTGCCACCATACATTCGGGCGGTATTCTATTGGCGGCGAGGCGAATTTTTCCGCCAGCGTTTGCAGCGTTTCCTGTGGAAATGCAAAATGCAAAATGCAAAATGCAAAAGGAGAAAGGAGAAGGATACGTTTCATGTTGTTTTAATTATTTAAGTGAACTGTTAATTTCTTTCTTTCTTTGGTCATCTGATATAACTCATATTTCTTTGGTTTTTAATATTATCCATTTGCCGCCTTTGTCGGCGCCTTCGCGGCGGATAATGCCTTTGTTTTTCAGTTTGGCGATATTTACCAAAATATTATCGGAAGTAATGCCTATTATTTTGGATAGTTCTTTCGACGTGATATAGGGATTATGAATAATATTTTCAATTATTTTTTTCTGGTTGTTGGTTAGTTTTCCTATGCTGTTTTCTATGTCGTTTCCTATGCTGTTTTCTATGTCGTTTTCTATGTCGTTTTCTATGCCGTTTTCTATGCTGTTTCCTATGCTGTTTTCTATGTCGTTTTCTATGTCGTTTTCTATGCTGTTTTCTATGTCGTTTTCTATGCTGTTTCCTATGTCCATACCGCTTTTTTTACTCATTATTGTTGTGTCAATCATAAACGTAAATTTTGTCTTATCTACCTGAGTTTCAAAAAAAACGTCATTTCCTGTTTGTTTTTTCCATTCAAGCATCCTGTTAAAGCCGTAACCTGCACTTTCACAAAGTTTTGCAATTCGAAAAAATTTAGCCAATACTGGATTTCTCGGCAACGATTCGTCGGCTTTGAGCAATTCTTCGACAGGACGGGGCAACATTCCGGGATTTTCAAATTCAATACGGTTTGTAAAAACGCGGATACGTGGTTTCATTGGACTGAAATAGTCGGAGTGAATAAGCAGATTTACCAACGCTTCGCGCAAAGCATCTGCTTGTTTAGTATCTTCGCGTCCGATACCCATTTCATCGATTGTAAGTGGATTGTCGACATAAATCCGTAAGCGTTGAAACAGTACAAAATAGTATTCCCAAAGATTTTCCTGTTCATCAACACGGAATGTGTAACGCGGCTCTGCATCGGCATAATTTGTAGCAGGAATTTCCAAATAATCAACTCTAAAATCAGAAAAAAGGTCTGTTATTTCTTCGTTTTTACCCAAAAACAGCAATCCTCCGTATGTAAGTTTGTCGTTTTTTACTATCTTCAATCGGCGGTTAAATTCGTCATCGTCCATCAAATTGTATCGTAAATCAGGGTTACGCCATCTCAAATAATCACGAAATCGTTTGTATGAACTCGGATTTAGCGAATCAACAGTCGTTCCTTCGACTGTCTTTTCCGACATTGTTCCAAACGACTGGTCGCGATACAAGGCATTGATTTCAAATTCGCTTGCGCGTTGGTCTCCGCTGCCTGTGCGGATGAACGTGTTTATTAAGTTGTTGAAATTTACAGTCTTGACCTCTGACGAGGGAATAAAACAAGCCAACACTTTTTTGACGTCAATATTGTATTTTTTGAAGTATGGATTTATTATTGTGTTGAATTTAGAGCGAGAACGGAGCGTATTCCCTAAATCCTGTTCCATCTTTTCCATATCTTCAACGCCGGTGATTTCAAACTTCTTGCCTTGTTGCGATACACCCAAAACAAGCCACCCTCCGGAAGTGTTTGCAAAAGCGCTCACGGTTTCCCAAGAACTTTTGGGGAGTTCTTTTTCTGCCTGTTTGACTTCAAAATTGTCCCATTCAATATCTTGTAAATATTCTAATAATTGTTGCCTGTTCATATAATTTGCAAAAATAACAAATTAAAATAAATCTTCCTCTTCAGAACCTGTGTTTTGTGATATAAGCCGCCTTTGCGTTTTGCCTGTTTTTCTTCCGTAAGGTATAATGTTAAATTATTCATACTATTTA
>JAITKY010000161.1 GCA_031278135.1 Prevotellaceae bacterium
TCAATAAAATTGATTTTACTTTTCTTTTCATCACTTCTACTTTTTTTATTATGTTGATATTTAATTAATTCATTGTCGAAAACACATTGTTGTCAACGCTAAAACCCCAAGCGAACGGCAGGAACACATTGCAGTTTGTGCAATCACTCCATGCCGGTGGCAGAAACATATTGCAGTTTGTGCAATCACTCCATGCCGGTGGCAGAAACATATTGCAGTTTGTGCAATCACTCCATGCCGACGGCGGGAACACATTGCAGTTTGTGCAATCACTCCGTGCCGACGGCGGGAACACATTGCAGTTTGTACAATCACTCCATGCCGACGGCGGGAACACATTGCAGTTTGTACAATCACTCCATGCCGACGGCAGGAACATATTGCCGTTTGTGCAATCACTCCATGCCGACGGCAGGAACAAATCTGTCATTTTCCTCATTATGCCTGTATTTTCCCGTCCAATAAACGAATAATCCGGTGCGTTTTTGCGGCTATACGTTCGTCGTGCGTCACCATTACTATCGTTGTACCTTCTTTGTTCAGATTCAGCAGGAGATCCAATATTTCCGCTCCCATTTTGCTGTCCAAGTTTCCTGTAGGCTCATCCGCCAGAATAACTGCCGGCTTGCTCACTAACATTTTCAATATATGTTTCATTTTGAACCTCCTTTCAGTACAGATGCAATATTGCGTTTAAAAATAAGATATGCCGGTAATCCTCCGGACAAAAGCGAAAAGACAAGCATTGCAGGCAATACGCCTGCAAAGATGACCACCCAGTCGATCTGTCCCACTAAGGACAGATTCTCCATAGTGGCGGCATCGCCTATGATTAGTTGCTGTATCGTCTCCATGGCGGGTACACCTGCAATCGAACCGGCAACAACCAGCAGTAAGTTTTCCGTCATGATTTGCAGGAAGGACGACAGACGACCGGCGCCGAACGTGCGCCGTATTGCGATTTCTTCCGCCCGATTATTCGTATGAGCGTTGCCGAGCGACAATATATTGAGCGCAGGAATCAGCAGGAACAGGAACAGCGCTATCATACCGCCATATTGAAACATGTCTCTTTCTTCAGTTACCCGCGCCTCTTTCATGGTTTTTACTTTTTGAAGAGGAAAATCCACCTTGATATTTTCCAGTTTGACACTGATAATATATGATGATTTCCGTAAGTTCCCCGAAATGGCTTCCGACAGGTTGGCGCTACTTGGTAACACTTGATGATTTTCATAAAAAGTTCCCATATTTTTAATCTTTTATATTTTCATTTATCTAACACTAAGGGGACTTCTAAAAACTCATTTACCTATTTTTGATTTTTATACATAGCCGAAATCCCGTCAAAACTCCTGATAAAAATCGTTGCAAAGATAATACAAAAAAAATAATACCACTGATATTTTTCAACATTTTTCTCTGAAAAAAATATTTATATATCCGTATATTAGCAATATCGGTTTCATGAAATTTTTCTGAAAATTCATAAAAGCTCGTTATTTCAGATAAAGACAAACATATTTTGGATATAAAAATCACATCAAACATGACGGGAATAGTAAACTGATAACGAAATATAAGGTAACATCCGCAGAAGTACATGACAGCAATGCTACCGCACCCTTTTTAGATGAAAAAGACAGAGGAGAAGCGTTTTACGCCGACAGCGCATACACAGGTAAATCACAGGAGGAAATAATCGAAAACAGGGGAATGGAAAACAAAGTTTGCGAAAAAGGTTACAGAAACAAACCACTTACAGAAGAACAAAAGGCAAATAATACAGAAAAGTCTCGGCTTGCAAGGGGTTATCCATGTTTCAGTCCTTCGGACTTACGGACGGTCACTCCAGGGTGTACAACAAGATTATTCAAACGTTTACATCCGAATTTCAATACGGATAATTTTATGTCATTGCAAGTTTTTTTATCTCCTTAAATGACGTTGTCAATAATTTTAACTATGTTTGCACTTCGATTAATTATAAAATCAGTCAGTATAAAATAGCGAAAAACATAGATAGACATGGGAAAAGAGAAGATGCCTTCGAAGGATAGAACAGAGAAAAAAACTGCCAGTTCGGGGGTATGGGAAATAAAAAGCGAGTCAGGAAAGAGCGACAGAAGTGAACAAAAACCTCGTCGTAGCAGGTTGTATTCCGGCAAACCGGAAAAAGATTCGCAGGAACGACGACCTCGAAGATCATCAACATCTTCGGAAAAAGAAACCCGGAAATATTCAACGACTTCGGAACGGGAAAATTATTCCGGTAAACGGGAAGACAAACCTCGTCGCAGCAGGTCGTATTCCGGCAAACCGGAAAAAGATTCGCAGGAACGACGGCCTCGAAGATCATCAACATCTTCGGAGAAAGACAATTATTCCGACAGACGGGAACAAAAGTCTGGTCGTATTAGGTCGTATTCCGGTAAACAGGATAGAGAAAATTATTCCGATAAACAGGGACAAAAACCTCGTCGCAGCAGCAGGTTGCACCCGGAGAAACCGGTAAGAAAGCCGGAGAAAAATTCGGAAAAAAAGGATGAATTAGTGAGACTTAACAAGTTTATTGCAAATTCGGGGATATGTTCCCGGAGAGAAGCTGACGAATATATCACTGCCGGACTTGTTTCGGTCAATGGTCAGATTATTACAGAATTAGGCACGAAAATCAGGAGAGACGACGATGTCCGTTTCAATAAAGAGCGTTTGAAAGGAGAAAACAAAGCGTATGTCCTTCTAAACAAGCCGAAAAACTACATCACGACGACCGACGACCCTCATGCGAAAAAAACAGTCATGGAACTTGTTGAAGGAGCGTGTAAAGAGAGAGTTTACCCTGTCGGACGGTTGGACAGGAACTCAACCGGAGTGTTGCTTTTCACCAACGACGGTGATTTGGCGAAACAGTTGACTCATCCTTCGCACAACAAATTAAAAGTGTATCAGGTACGGCTTAACAAAAATATAACCAAAGCCGATTTGAAAGCCTTGCTGGAAGGTGTCGAGCTCGAAGACGGACCGGCGGTTGCAGACGACGTTCATATTTCGGACACCAAAAAAGACGAATTGGGAATAGAAATACATTCGGGCAAAAACAGAGTTATCAGACGTATGTTTGAAAAACTTGGATATGAAGTCGTTAAACTCGACAGGGTTTACTTTGCAGGTCTTACCAAAAAAGGTTTGCGACGCGGACAATACCGTCTTTTGACTCCTAAAGAAGTGGAAATGTTGAAAATGGGAGCATACAAGTAAGTTGTTAATTCTGGATTTTAGATTTTGGAACGGAATTTGTTGTATATTCGGCGGCATAACCTGTATAATAAGGTGTTTTTCATCTAATATGTTAAATAAAAGCCGGTTAATACATGGATTATGATTAATGATATTTGAAAAGATAAATAAAGACACGCTATTTTGGCAGTAAATCATGTCATTTTGGCAGTTGGAGGATTATATGGCTTTTGATAAGTTAGAAAAAATATTTGTAACAAGCGCTATGGGCGATAATATTGGTTTTATACCTCTGAATGAGGATGTTTCGGAAAGTTTTACAGAAAAAGAACTTCCTATGCCTTTGCCGATACTTGTTTTGCGTAATGCGGTGCTTTTTCCGTTGATAGTGATGCCTATCACGGTTGGCCGAGACAAGTCGATAAAGTTAATTCGGAAAGCGTATTCAGGTTCGAGAATACTTGGAGCAATCGGGCAAATGGATCCCGGCGTTGAGGAGCCCGAAACGGGTGATTTGTATTGTACAGGTACGCTTGCCCGGATATTGAAGATTTTCGAGATGCCCGACGGGGCTGTAACGGTCTTATTGCAAGGTATACAGCGTTTTGTTGTCGAAAAATACGTGCAACATCAGCCGTTTTTTACGGCATATATCAGGATGTTGACCGATATCGAACCGCCGAAGTCCGACAAAGATTTCGAGGCTATAACAGGGGCTGTGAGAGATTCGATATCGAAGATGATAAATTCTTCGTCGCACATGCCTCCCGAAGCAGCATTCGCAATACGAAACATCGAAAGCCCAAAGCTTTTGGTAAATTTTATTTCGGCAAACATCGAGTTCGAAAACCACAGCGACAGGCAAATATTGCTCGAAATCGACGATGTGAAAGAACGGGCATTGAAACTTATCGAACTGCTTGGACACGAAATTCAATTGATGGAAATCAAAAACGATATTCAGCGGAAAGTCCGTTCGGAAATGGACCAGCAACAGCGTGAATATTTCCTTCATCAGCAAATCAAGACCATTCAGAACGAGTTGGGCAACAATGCGACCGATGGCGAAGTCGAACGTCTTTCCAAAAAAGCGGCAGTGAAAAAGTGGCCTCAATATGTTAAAGAAACGTTCGAGAAAGAACTGAACAAGTTTGAGAAAATGAGCCCGATAGCCGGCGACTTTTCCATGCAGATGAATTATCTGGAAACCCTGATTGACCTGCCGTGGGACGAATGTTCGCAGGATAATCTTGACCTCAACCGTGTTAAGGAAGTTCTGGACGAAGACCATTTCGGTCTGGAAGAGGTCAAAGAGAGAATTTTGGAATATCTTTCGGTGATAAAACTCAAGGGCGATTTGAAATCTCCGATAATTTGCCTGTATGGACCTCCGGGCGTTGGAAAAACTTCGCTGGGCAAATCGGTAGCGCGAGCGTTAAACCGTAAATTCGGCAGAATCTCTCTCGGAGGCTTGCACGACGAAGCCGAAATACGTGGACATCGAAGAACTTACATCGGCGCAATGCCGGGCAGAATTGTTCAAACAATCAACCGTTGCAAAACATCAAATCCTGTTATCATTTTGGACGAAATCGACAAGGTCGGCAACGATTTTAAAGGCGACCCTTCGTCGGCATTACTCGAAGTGCTTGATCCCGAACAAAATTCCACGTTTCGTGATAATTATCTCGATTTAGACTACGATTTGTCACGCGTCATGTTCATCACAACGGCAAACCGTGTGGATACCATACATCCCGCCCTGCGCGACAGAATGGAGATGATAAATCTGACAGGATATATCATTCAGGAAAAAATGGAAATCGCCAAACGTCATTTGATTCCCAAAGCGCTGGAGGCTCACGGCGTCAAACCAAAACAACTCTCGTTCGACGATTCTGCAATCGTAACAATCATCGACGAATACACACGTGAATCGGGTGTCAGAAATCTTGATAAACATATCGCAAAAATTATCCGCAACAGAGCCAAAGCCTTGGCATTCGGCGAAAAATACAGGAAAAAAATATCGGCGTCCGAAGCGAAAAAGATTCTTGGAACGTCTAAAGTACAGAAAGAAATAATCGGCGTAAATAATTTTATTGGAGTAACGACCGGCCTCGCCTGGACTGAAGCAGGCGGCGAAATTCTCTTTGTCGAAGCGAGCGTAAGTCCGGGAAAAGGAACGTTGCAAATCACGGGAAATCTGGGCGATGTGATGAAAGAATCTGCAATAATAGCGCTGGAATACATTAAGGCTCATGCCACCGATTTAAACATCAACGAAGAGGTGTTTGAAAAGAAAAACGTTCACATTCACATCCCCGAAGGAGCAATCCCCAAAGACGGACCTTCTGCCGGAATAACAATGCTGACATCCATTGCTTCGATTTTCACCGGTCGAAAAGTTAAGAAAGGCATTGCAATGACCGGCGAAATCACTCTTCGTGGAAAAGTTCTTCCGGTCGGCGGAGTCAAGGAAAAGATACTCGCCGCCAAACGTGCAGGCGTCTCGACAATAATACTTTCCGCCGACAACAAAAAGAATATCATAGAAATAAAACAGGAATATCTTGAAGGTCTTATTTTCAGATATGTGGAAACAATGAAGGAAGTATTAAACATCGCACTGGAATATTAAAAATAAAAAATCGTGTTAATTCATGAATAAATATTAACTTTGCAGCGATTTTTAATTAAAAAGATATTACAAATATGTTCAGACATTATCTACAAGTATCATTCCGCAACTTGTGGAAATACAAAAGCCAAACGCTTATCAGCGTTATTGGGTTGGCGGTTGGATTCGCTTGTTTTGCTATAGCGACGCTTTGGATTCGCTATGAAATGACGTTCGACAGTTTTCACAGAAATGCCGACCGGCTGTATCGTGTCAGCATCAGAGACATATCGGGGGGAAATCCAGATGGCATAACAAATTATATCAGCTCTCCTTTGGCTACACATCTGAAAAAAACTTTTCCGGAAAT
>JAITKY010000163.1 GCA_031278135.1 Prevotellaceae bacterium
GATTTGCACGAAATTAAAAACAGTGCAAAGATAATAGTCGATAGTAAAAATTTTTTGCTCATATATTTTGTAACTTTATATAAATAAACAATATAACTTATATTTTATTCCGTATAAACGTATGCAAATTTAATACTTTTTTTAATATCACGTAGATTTTTGACAACAAAAGAAAAAAATTACTTACTTTTGTCGCCTATATGGTCTCAAAATAAAATTTAGTCCCTATCCGTGTGCTTTTTATTTTTCTTTGGACTACTATTACAGAATATTTCATACCTTTGACCCGACATTTTAAACAAATTTTAATTAATTACAATGAAATTATTGAATAGACAAACATCTCCGAATGAGCAATATACTGAACGCATCATACAATTTGGAGAGGGGAATTTTTTACGGGCATTTATCGACTGGACAGTCTGGAACATGAACAAAAAAGCCGGTTTCGACAGCAGTGTTGTTGTCGTTCAGCCGATACCGAACGGCATGATCGAAACGCTAAATACCCAGGACGGGCTTTATCATCTTATTTTGAAAGGCATCGACAGGGGTGAACCGGTGTACAGCATTCAACTGATTGACGTTATCAGTCGCGGTATAAATCCTTACATGCAGTTTGAAGCGTATCTGAAACTTGCCGAAAACCCTGATATGCGATTTATTATCTCGAACACTACCGAAGCCGGAATAGCCTTCGATCCCGAAAACAAATTCGACGACAAACCCGCAAACAGTTATCCGGCGAAACTCGTTCAACTGCTGCATCATCGTTATAGGACATTCGACGGCGCCGAAGACAAAGGATTCATCATCTTCCCGTGCGAACTGATTTTCGAAAACGGGCGCGTTCTCAAAGAATGTATCAACAAGTACATCGAACACTGGAATTTAGACAAAGATTTTGGTGATTGGGTAAACAAACACTGCGCAATATACAGCACTTTGGTTGACCGCATTGTCACCGGTTATCCGCGCGAAACAGCCAGCGAAATTAATACAAAAACAGGCTTCGATGACAAACTTTTAGTCGAAGGCGAAATATTTTATTTATGGGTAATTGAAGCCCCTGAAACTGTAGCACAGGAATTTCCCGCCGACAAAGCAGGATTAAACGTACTGTTTGTTCCAAACGAAGAGCCATATCACGAACGGAAAGTGACCCTACTGAACGGACCGCACACTGTTCTTTCGCCGGTAGGTTATCTGGCGGAACTAAATACGGTGCGTGAATGTATCGAAAACACAACAATCGGCGCTTACGTCTGCAAAGTGATGTTCGAGGAACTGCTTCCGACCCTGAATCTTCCGGAATACGAATCGATAAAGTTCGCTAACGACGTACTTGACCGTTTTCGTAATCCGTTCGTTAAGCACAACGTAACAAGCATCATGCTCAACTCTTTTCCGAAATACAAAACCCGCAATTTGCCGAGTCTGAAAACATATCTCAAACGGAAAGGCGTTTTACCCGAAGGACTTACCTTAGGTTTGGCGGCTATCATTACATATTACAGGGGTGGCAAACGCGGAACAGACGAAATAGTTGTACAAGATGATCCAAAAATCGTTGATTTACTGCAAACTCTGTGGAAAACAAGATCTGCGGAACAAATCACAAAAGGCGTTCTTGCCGCTAAATTCATTTGGAACGAAGATCTCAACGAAATCGAAGGACTAACAGATAAGGTTGCAAAATATCTAACTGATATTCAAGAAAAAGGAATGTTGGACACTGTTAAAAATATGTTAAGAAACAGTTAAAAAAGGGTTGATAACTTTATAATTGATTTTAAAAAATAAATTATGCCAATTCGAAAATTTGTATACGCAGGACGAAAATGGATTTTCAAAAAAAAATTCTTATTTTTCATAAAAAAATTTTCAACTGTTTTTTTGGAATTAACAGTTGTTGAAAATTGTTTTGCCGACAATATGCAAACGTTATTAACAGTGTTAACTATTTTTCGTAAAAAATTGTTGGATAAAATATTATTCAAATTTTCTCGAGTTAATAACATGTTAATAAAAACAGTTTTGATACCTCAGTCATGTTAATAAAATAAGTTATCAACATATTCACAGGGCATATTAAAACACCATTATTAAAAAAAATAAAAAAATATATATATATAAATATAAGAATAGTTGTTAATAATTTTTTTTTGTTCGTTTTGAAGGATTTTATTGAAATTTACGATGTTATAGTCATTGGCGGAGGACATGCCGGATGCGAAGCGGCAGCGGCGGCGGCGAATATGGGTTCGCAGACGCTATTAATCACTGCGGACATGACAAAGTTTGCAGCTATGTCGTGCAATCCGGCAATCGGCGGTATTGCGAAGGGACAGATTGTGCGCGAGATAGATGCTTTGGGTGGATATACGGCCGTTGTTACCGACAGTTCGTCAATACAGTTCAGGATGTTAAACCGTTCGAAAGGTCCGGCGATGTGGAGTCCCCGTTCTCAATGCGACAGGTTTATTTTTTCAATCGAATGGCGAAATATTCTCGAAAGTTTGCCGAATCTGTTCTTTTGGCAGGATATGGTTTCGGGTTTGATTGTTGAGAATGAAAGCGTTGTTGGTGTTACGACTGTTCTTGGCGCTCGGTTTGGAGCACGGTCAGTGATTTTGACTGCCGGCACGTTTCTTGGCGGATTGATTCACGTCGGATTGTCGCAAACGTATGGTGGCAGAGTAGGGGAGCCGGCTTCATACGGCATCACCGAACAACTTGTTGCTATGGGTTTTGAGGCGGGACGAATGAAAACAGGCACTCCTGCACGTGTTGATGGTCGTACAATGGATTTTTCGGTTATGCACGAACAGAAAGGCGATAGCGAAGGACATTTTTCTTATATGGCAAAAGAAGGATTTATTTTACCTCAGCGCAGTTGTTATATTACCCACACTTCGATAGAGGTGCATGAGATATTGAAGGAAGGATTTTTGAAATCGCCACTTTTTACAGGAGTTATAAAAGGAGTGGGTCCAAGATACTGTCCGAGTATCGAAGACAAAATAAGGACTTTTACCGATAAGGACAGTCATCATTTGTTCATTGAGCCCGAAGGCGTTGATACTAATGAATATTATATAAACGGATTTTCGTCGTCTCTTCCTTTAGAGATTCAGTTGAAGGCGTTGCGAAGGGTGAAGGGTTTGGAAAAGGCTAAGTTTTTCAGACCTGGATATGCTATTGAATACGACTATTTTCCGCCTGTGCAACTGTATCATTCTTTGGAAACAAAACGTGTCGAAAATCTCTTTTTTGCAGGGCAAATTAACGGTACAACCGGTTACGAAGAGGCCGCTGCTCAGGGTTTGATTGCCGGAATAAACGCTCACCGTAAAATCAACAGCGAGGCGCCCGTGACGCTCGGCAGAGATCAGGCGTATATCGGAGTGTTAATCGACGATTTGGTGACGAAAGGCGTCGATGAACCGTACAGAATGTTTACTTCACGTGCCGAATACCGGATTTTGTTGCGTCAGGATAATGCCGATTTCAGATTGACGAATTTGGGTTATGATTTGGGTTTGATTAAAAATGAGCGATATAACAGGTTTCTGGAGAAGAAACGAAGATTTGCGGAATTGTGTGGTTTTATTAAAAGCAATAATGTTGCAGCGGATACGGTTAATCCTTTTTTGTCGTCCATAAATTCTTCACAGGTAACGCAGTCGCGAAAATTATCGGATATTTTATTACGTCCCGAAGTCAGATTGAAAGATTTGATTTCCGTTGTTCCCGAATTGCGGAGTAGGGTAGGGGAGTGCACAGATCTGCAAATGAACGAAATATTGGAGGCTGTAGAAATTTTCGTTAAGTATGAAGGATATATCGATCGTGAACAGCAAACCGCCAACAAAATAAAGCGTTTAAATGAAATCGCTATCCCCGAAAATTTCGATTATTCACGACTGAAATCTCTGTCTATCGAATCACGCCAAAAACTCTCGAAAATCAAGCCGGCAACAATAGGACAGGCAACACGTATTCCAGGCGTCTCTCCAGCGGATATATCTGTCTTGCTGGTTTATTTTGGTAGATGAATCAGAAAGGGCAATCGCTCTAAACCGCCAGAATTAACAGGATTGTACAAAATTCTGATCAAATTCTGAATTATAATGTACCCCGATTTTCGGACAGCGAGTTAATACAAAAACGTATAAATTTGCGAGATGAAAAGTAAGCGAAAATTTACGAGTTCCTTTAAGTCCAAAGTGGCGATAGAAGCCATAAAAGAACAGTCAAGTTTGAGTGAATTAAGTTCACGATACGAATTGGAAGCCAGTCAAATATCGAATTGGAAGAAAGAGTTTTTAGAAAAGTCGTCCATTGTGTTTGATCTTGCAACGCCCCAAAAAACGACAGAAAAAGAGACAAAAAAACTGTACGAACAGATAGGTCGTTTGAATATGCAGGTAGAATTTCTAAAAAAAAGTTGTAGAAAAACATTCAATAAATACACGTCAAAACATGGTAGAAAAAGGAATTAAGTATAGTTCAGCAAAGCAGATTGTTAGGGATAAGTCATTCGGGCTATTATTACGTTCCGGCAACAGAAAGTACGAAGAACTTGCAAATAATGCAGACAATAGATAAGATCCATTTGGATTATCCATTTTATGGATTTCATGATTTTCACAAATCTTTTACACATCTGAATCCTGTTATATGAGATGTTGCCGACATAGGAGAGACTGCATATTCC
>JAITKY010000190.1 GCA_031278135.1 Prevotellaceae bacterium
TGATATTGTCTCTAACTGAAATATTTCTTCTTCCGACAGTGTTACTTTGTACTTTTTCATTGCTGTTTTTGGGGCGCAAAGGTAAAACATTTTTACGACTTTTTAGTTATGTCATGACAGTAGGTTCTTTCAATAAAATAATTCCAGTCTGGTGTAATACGAAAGAAAATCTTTTTTACCTAAAGATCAAAGGAACAGTAAAAGAATAGAAAAGATGAAATATATACTGTGTTTTATATTAATTAATGTTACATTTGCCTGCAAAAGCAAAGTAAATCCTGAAATGGAACAAATCGTTAGAGAATGGATGGATAAGACTGTTATATTTCCCGATAATGTAAAAAGTATATATCCTGTAGAGATGGACTCAGTTGAACGGATAGCGATAGACGATAGCGCTAAAAAATATAAGATACTTAAGAATATTCCTTTCGAACAGGAGTAACATGATACGATATTTAATTGTTGTATGTTTGATATTTACGGGGTTAGTAGAAGTCGTTTGGGGACTAAGACAATTACACGGATTAACCGATTCGAACCATAATTTATTTAAAATCACCGGTTCGTTTTTTGGTAGTGTATGGTTTTAGTTGATATGTTTTTTATAGAGTAATATGAAGCAAGTGAACTATATAGCGCCGTGTGATTATTTTTTATAAGATATAAATTGCAATTATTTTGTCAATATGTATATAAAAATTGATGAAAACACAGGCGTGAAAAATGTAAAATATTGGTATATATAGATTTATAAAAACAGATATAACAATAAAACAAGGACACCACCTATTTTTTTGTGATTATTGAAAAATGATTACTTTTGCGACGTTTTTATGATTAATTATTATGAAATTGAAAATAGCGATTCAAAAAAGCGGAAGGCTTAGTGAAAAATCTTTGCAACTGCTTAAAGAATGTGGAATCAAACTGTCGGCAGGCGGTAGTGGTAAACTGAAAACCGAAGCGAAAAATTTTCCGGTCGAAGTATTATTTTTAAGGGACGACGATATTCCTCAATATGTTGAACAGGGAGTTGCCGATGTTGGTATCCTTGGCGAAAACGAAGTGTGGGAAAAGAAAAAGAACGTATTGACGGTCGAAAAACTTGGATTTGCCGGTTGCCGGATGTCGCTGGCAATCCCGAAAGATGAGGAATATACAGATTTGTCGTTTTTCAACAACAAAAAAGTAGCGACAAGTTATCCGGTGATATTGAGTGATTTTTTTGCAAAAAACCACATCAATGTCGAGATTGAGGAAATCGGCGGAAGTGTGGAAATTGCTCCGGGTATAGGACTTGCCGACGCCATTTTTGATATTGTCAGCACCGGCAGTACACTGTTGATGAATGGGTTGAAAGAAGTAGAAGTCGTTGTAGCAAGCGAGGCGGTATTAATTTCTAACAAATCATTGAGCGACGGGAAAAAAGCAATATTAGACAAGTTGGTTTTCAGGATAAAAGCCGTATTACGCGCTTCCGAGAACAAGTACATAACTCTGAATGCACCTTTGTCGGCGGTTCCCGAAATCACCAGATTATTGCCCGGAATGAAAAGCCCAACAATCGTTCCTTTAGCCGAAAAAGGCTGGTGCGGAATACATTCGGTTGTCAAAGAAGATGAATTTTGGGACATCATCGACAAAATGAAAGAATTGGGCGCCGAAGGGATTTTAGTTATTCCAATAGAAAAAATGGTACTGTGATCAATATAGAATCGAAGACTTTGTACCATTTGTGTTTAAGAAATAAAAATTATGGAAAAAATACTGTATCCCGATAACAACAAAAAGCGGGAAGCAATCAAACGTCCGAATAAACCGGAAACAGAACTCGACAATATTGTGCGGAAAATCTTTTCGGCGATAAAACAGGATGGCGATAAAGCTCTTATCAAATATACTCTGGAATTTGACAGAGTATCTTTGGAATCCGTCGAAGTGGACAAAGAAACGATAGCCGCAAGTAGAAACCGTTTGCCGGATGAACTGAAAAACGCTATATCGCAGGCAGCGGCGAATATCCGGACTTTTCATGAAAGTCAGCAAGATAAACCTGTATTTGTCGAAACAGTCAAAGGCGTCCGTTGCTGGCGCGAAAGCCGTCCGATAGAGCGGGTTGGGATTTACGTTCCGGGCGGTTCGGCTCCGCTTTTTTCGACAGTGCTGATGCTCGCAATTCCCGCAAAGATAGCAGGTTGCAGAGAAATTATCCTGACTTCTCCCCCGACTTCTCCCCACAGAGGAGAGAAACAGACTCCTGCAACGGAGGGAATACATCCGGCGATTTTGTTTGCCGCTGATTTTGTTGGCGTTGACAGGATATTTTCTGTAGGCGGGATTCAAGCAATCGGGGCAATGACTTACGGAACAGAAACAATTCCAAAAGTCAGCAAGATTTTCGGACCCGGAAACCAGTATGTGACTATGGCAAAACAGATTGCGCAAACATCGGGCAATGTGGCTATCGACATGCCAGCGGGTCCCAGCGAAGTATTGATTATCGCCGATAAAACCTGCAATCCTGTTTTTGTTGCGGCAGATTTGTTGTCACAGGCGGAACATGGAATCGACAGTCAGGCAGTATTATTGACGGATAGCGAAGAAGTTGCCGACAGAGTGATTGCAGAAGTAACCATTCAGGTCGAAACACTTCCGAGAAGAGATATCGCCGTCATGGCACTCGAAAATTCGAAAGTTATAGTTTTAAACAACATCGACGAATGTATCGCTTTAAGCAACGAATATGCTCCCGAACACCTGATTCTGGCTTGTGAAGACACTAAACAGGTTGCAAAACAAATTGTTAATGCCGGCTCGGTGTTTATTGGAAACTACAGTTGCGAAAGCGCCGGCGACTATGCCAGCGGAACAAATCACACTTTGCCAACAAACGGATATGCAAAGAATTACAGCGGAGTATCGTTAGACAGTTTCGTCAAAAAAATAACGTTTCAGGAAATTTCAGCCGAAGGAATCGCAAATATCGGTCCGACAATAGAAATCATGGCTGCCGCCGAAAAACTCGATGCTCACAAAAATGCCGTATCGCTCAGATTAAAGGATTTAAAAAAATAATTAAAACATATAAAAATGAAAAAGTTTATTCTTCAAAATCTCATCAGAGAAAACATACTTGCCTTAAACCCGTATTCCTGTGCCCGTGACGAGTTTAAGGGCGACGACGCTATATTTCTCGACGCTAACGAAAATCCTTACGGCATTTGGAATCGCTATCCCGACCCGTACCAAAGTAAAGTAAAACAAAAACTCTGCCAGTTTAAAAACGTTCCGGACGACAGGATTTTTATCGGAAACGGTAGCGACGAAGTAATCGATTTGGCATTCAGGATTTTTTGCAATCCGGGAATTGACAGGGCATTGAGTTTTCCGCCGACTTATGGAATGTATAAAGTGTCGGCTGCAATCAACAACATAGAAATGACAGAAATCCCGTTGCGTGATGATTTTCAGATAGATTTGCCGGCTTTGATTCCCTTTTTCGACGATGTGCACCTGAAAATCATTTTCATCTGTTCGCCGAATAATCCTACGGGTAACCTTATCAACCCGAACGATATAGAGTTTATTCTGGATAATTTCAACGGCATTGTTTTTGTCGATGAAGCTTATATCGATTTTGCCGGCTCGAAATCGCTGATATCCGCAATCGATAATTATCCGAATCTGATTGTCTCACAGACATTCAGCAAAAGCCGGGCACTGGCTTCGGCAAGAGTAGGTCTTGCATACTCAAATCCCGAAATCATCGGCTATTATAATAAGGTAAAGCCTCCGTACAATGTCAGCGGTCCGAATCAACAGGCGGCTTTCGATGCGCTTGTGAACGAAGAAGAGTTTTTAAGTTGCAAATCCGCTATCCTCGCTGAAAAGCAACGATTGCAGAAAGAGTTGTCTGTCATCCCTTTAATCAAGAAAGTTTATCATTCCGACGCCAATTTCTTTTTAGTCGAAGTCGACGACGCTAACAAGATCTATTCGGCTCTGATTGACATGAAAATCGTGACCCGTAACCGTAATTCCGTGATAAAGAATTGCATCAGGATGACGGTTGGCACGTATGACGAAAATACTGTTTTGCTCGAAGCGTTAAGGTCCGGACGAGTGTACGACTAAATATTATCCTCAGATGTCCACAGATAAAGCAAATCCGTGAAAATCTGTGGCTAAATTCGACAGAATTTTTACAACAAAAAATCATCATGAAAATCTAATGGTTTTGCACACCTACCCTGCGGGGACTTTTGGTCTGTTATCCTATTACCCATGCGTAACGTTGACGCTTAATTTTCCTTATAGTCTATTAAGCGGGAACTCTATGACTCTTACGGCAGGGTATGCACATGTAATGACAACAATATATTTCCCGTCTATATCATTCGTGAAAATTGAAAGGTATC
>JAITKY010000285.1 GCA_031278135.1 Prevotellaceae bacterium
TTTTCCCATTTCGATTCATAACATTAGTGAAAATAAATCTCTTTCGTACTGTTCTTTTTGATTTGTGCGATTTCCTGTTTTCAGCGTCTTCAAAAAAAACCAAATATCTTTTCACAAAAATTTTTGCAAAAGTACAATCTTTTCTCGAATTATGTGCAAAAAGAAAACGGTTTGGAAAAGATCTGAATAACCGATGCGAAAGATGCAAGTCGAAGTAATTCGTTGAACAATGGAAAATTAATAAGGTAGTAAGTATTTGTGAGTTTTCACTCATCGTTCACCCTCGTTCATCACTCATTGTTCTATAAAAAAGTGAACATTTTTTGCATTCAATTCAAAAAAATCATTTAATTTTGCACAAAAATTAAGTAAAACGATTATGTTAAAAAATACTGTTTATACCGTTTTAATAATAAACATTATGTTCTATTTAAATTCTTGTGATACAGGACAAAAAACATTGTTTACTGGCGCTGAAGGCGAGGTGAAACTTATAACGCTTGATCCGGGTCATTTTCATGCGGCTCTGGTTCAGAAGAATATGTACAGGCAAGTGGATCCCGCAATTTTTGTGTATGCGCCCGACAGAAATGATTTGAACGACCATCTGGACAAAATTGAAAGTTACAAATCGAATTTAATTATCCGGCAGGGCGCCGAACAGAATTACAAACCTTCGCTGTACATCGAGCCGCAGATAAACGATACAGCATTCGAATCGGCGTTGAACAATCAGTTCGACAAAGTGCAGGCAAAATATCCGGGTATCGAACTGAACAAGAACGGAAAAGGCTGGGAAGTACAGATACCCGACAAATACCGCAACGGACATGAAGCGCATTTCGGACAAGTCACCGAACGTTTTCTGCAATATCTGATAGACAATAAATTACCCGAATGGGAAGTACCAAACATGATTGCAAAGTACTATACTACAACTCAAGCGTTTAAGATAGCAAATGATAATAATTAAATAAAATTTTGATATATGTTACTTATTAAATGTATGCATCCCCAACTATTATCAGCTTTGGCGAAGTTGGGGCACGGTTCATGGATTTTGATTTCGGACGGCGGTTATCCTCATGCTACCGCCAGCAATCCTTATTCCGAAAAAGTTTTTCTTAATCTCTCACAGGGAGTACTGAATGTCACTCAAATTCTGGAAGTTTTGAAAGAAACGATTCCTGTCGAAGCGGCTGCGGTGATGACGCCTCCCGACGGCGCGATGCAACCGGTCTTCGACGAATACAAAAGCGTCATACCCGGTACGCCTTTTGAATATATCAAACAGTTCGATTTCTATGAACGCGCTAAAGAAAGCAATGTTGGACTGTTGATTGCTTCGGGCGATGTTCGCAATTACGCCAATCTGTTGATAAAAGTCGGATTTGTCAGACATTCGGAAGGAAAAGGAAATTATTGAGAATTGCATTCAGCAAAGACAAAGCCCGCACAATCCTTTCCTTGCGGGCTTCATTGTCTTTGTGGAATAGTTCTCAATTCTCTTTGTGTTCGCAAACTACTCTGAACCCTATTTTAATACAATCCGATAACCACCAGATACTTTTTGGCGATTGTGGATCGGTTTTGAGCCATTCTTCCGTACGTGAATAATCGCGATTTGCAGCGCGCAAATCTTTGGCATCCGATGTGAACGAACCGCCTCGGACTACGTGTTCCGTGCCGGTTTCGGGACCTTTAGGATCAACGACTTTGCCGGATGTTTCGGAATAAGCCGTTTCGGAGTACCAGTCGGAACAATATTCCATCACATTTCCAAGCATGTTTTTGAGACCGAAAGGATTCGGCTCCACCTTATCGGCATATTGCGTACGGTTTCCCGAATTTTCGGCGTATATGACATACGAGTTAATCACAGCAGTATCGACGCCGAATATACTGTTCCACCATCTGTCGCGTGTGAATTTTTTCGGACTTCCTTCGAAGAAATAAGGCGTCGACGTGTTACCTCTGACGGCATATTCCCATTCTGCTTCGGTTGGCAAACGATATTTCTTTCCTGTTTTGATAGAAAGCCACTGACAATAGATTTGCGCTGCGTAATGCGACATTGTGATAGCCGGACTTTTTCCGAATCCCCAACCCTGATCGACCTGTCCGTAGAAAGGCGTCGGACCGCTCACAGCATCAACGGTATTCCGGTTTTTTTCCATTACTGTGTTAGGATCAAGACGTCCTTCCGAACGTGTTTCTCTGAAAAATGCTTCGTAATCGTCCCACACAACTTCGACTTCGCCCATATAGAACGCACCGACAGCAACTTCGCGTACAGGACCTTCGTCTGCGTTTCTGTAAGGTTCATTTTCGGGGCTTCCCATTTTGAACGTTCCTCCCGGAACAGCAATCATGTTGAATGCCACAGATGTACCCGGTACTTTTTCGGTGAAATTTTCGAATCCCGTCAATTTTGTTGCGGAATCGTATATTTCTTTTGGTTCGTCGTTGTTCGAGCCGAACATGTCGTTGGCTTTGTGCAAGTAATCGGGATTATAATGACCTGCATCGAGATGGCAACTGATACATTGTAAATCTAATTTTTTCTTGTTTTCGAAATAATAGAGATGCGCTATGGCTCCTTCGCTCGAAAGTCCTGTTGTAAACAGATTTTCGTGACATTTTTCGCACGATTCGTTATAAACGATTTTGACAGCGTGTTCGAGACGGCTTTTATGCTGCCAATCGAACGAAGCGCTGTCTTTTGTGTGATATGCCCACATATCTTTCAGTCCCAACATTCCTTTTGTCCACAAATGATTGAAATCGCCTTTGGGAGGCAGGTGACAGTCAACACAATGAATCACTACTCCGCTTTTCGTGTTGTGGTGTGTCGATTGATGCCACGATTCGTCGGCGTCGGGATGAATATGACACGACATACAGTATTCGTCGGTCGATGTATAATCTAAATATCTGTTTCCTAAAAACATCATCAAAGCGCCGATAATCAATCCCGGAACAAAACACCGGAAGATTTTTCGTCTGTTACTTTTCCTGTTTTTTTTATGCGTCATCCTTATTTTTCGATATTCAGCATTAAAAAATATTAAGTATTCATTGCTCCGCAGACATTAATCACCTGTCCGCTGACATACGACGATAAATCGGATGCAAGAAATACCGTCACTCCTGCGACGTCGTCGGGCGTACCGCCGCGATGTAGAGGAATCTTTTCGATCCACGATTTGCGGATTTCTTCGGGCAAAGCGGCTGTCATTTCGGTTTCGATAAATCCGGGAGCGATTGCATTACAACGGATTCCACGTACTCCAAATTCTTTGGCTACCGATTTTGTCAGCCCGATGATGCCGGCTTTCGATGCGGCATAGTTTGCCTGATTGGCATTACCCGACACGCCGACAACAGAACTCATGTTGATTATACTTCCGCCAGCTTGTTTCCACATTACCGGCTGTACCGCCTTTGTGAAATTGAATACCGATTTGAGATTCACGGTAATAACGGCATCCCACTGTTCTTCAGTCATACGTTTTACGGCTCCGTCTTTCGTGATACCGGCATTGTTTACCAAAATATCTATACGTCCGAAATCTTTTACAATTTCGCCGACAACTTTCTGTGTTTCATCGAAATTAGCCGCATTAGAGGCATAACCTTTCGCCTTAATTCCGTTTGCTTGCAATTCTTTTTCCAAATTTTCCGTAGCTTCGGATAAAACAAGATCCGTAAATGCGATATTTGCGCCTTCGTATGCCAATTTTAGCGCAATAGCCTTGCCAATTCCTCTGGCTGCTCCTGTTATAAGCGCTGTTTTTCCTTCTAATAATTTCATATTCAATATCTTTATATTATTATTATAATTTTATTTTTTTTGCAAACTTACGAAAAAATCCAATAATCACAATGTATAAATCGTAATTATTAATTATTTTGAATTGTTAATACTGTAATACCTGAAACATGATTTTCTTTGTATCCGCTAACTTTTCGTCAATCAACCGCCATATTAAAACCGGTGTAACGAACTGTAACAGAATGGTTATAAACCGTACAACCATTATCCGACAAAACCAGTTCGGATATATTTTTTTTTAATTTTTTTCATCACATTTTCGTTTATCGATATCGCTAATGGTTTTACGCAGGAATGCTTCGAACGGAGCGGCAAATTCTTTGCGTTTCAGTGCAAATTCGACTGTTGTTTTGAGGAAATCGAGTTTATTTCCGATATCGTAGCGTTTACCTTCGATTGTCGATGCGACAATATTTTCGTGTTTCAAGATAATACGCAGAGCGTCGGTAAGTTGTATTTCATTATTTTTTCCGCGTTCTGTTTTTTCCAGAGCCTCGAATATTTCCGGAGTCAGCACGTACCGTCCTGCAATAGCCAGATTCGAAGGCGCTTTGTCTCGGCTTGGTTTTTCTATCAGTTCGTTGATTTGCATAATTTTGTTATTCAATGGTGTCCCTCCGACAATTCCATATTTCGACACTTTATCCCATGACACTTCTTCGACAGCAATCACGTTTTGGTGATATTGTTCGTATGCGTCGATAAGTTGTTGGGTAACAGGTATTACAGAATCGACAACAGTATCGCCGAGCAGTACGGCAAATGCTTCGTTTCCACAGTGAAAACGGGCATGATATATTGCATCGCCGAGTCCGTTCAGTTCTTTTTGCCTGATAAAATGGATATTAGCCATATTTTCGATATGGCGTAACTGGTTATACAGAGTTTCGTCATATTCCTGAATATGAGCTTCTAACTCTATATTACGGTCGAAATGGTCTTCGATCGAACGTTTTCCTTTACCTGAAATAATCAGAATATCTTCGATACCCGAATCTACACACTCCTGTACGACGTACTGTATTGTTGGAGTGTCGATTATTGGTAACATTTCTTTAGGTTGCGCCTTCGTTGCAGGCAAAAAACGTGTACCAAAACCGGCAGCGGGAATAACAGCTTTTTTTATCATTGTATTTTAATTTTTTATATAAAACATTTGTAAATCAAATTATATAGGGTTTAATAACTCTTGCGTTGATTTTCTTGAGATTGACTACAAGTTTACTCAACACGTCATTGTCGTTATACATACCGATAATTGCACCTCCCGAACCCGTAAATTTGGCAGAAGCGCCTGATTTTCGGGCTACTTTCACTAATTCCATGTTGCTGTCGGATATGTTCATAATCTTGCATCGCAGATCGAAATTGTGGTCGATCAATTCATTTAACAGATTATAGTTTCTGTTCAAAATGGCCTGTTTACCCTGTTCGGCGACATCGGCAAGTTCGGCAATAGTTTTAAGCACAAACTCTTCGCCTTTTTCGAAACGTTCTTTCAGATTGTTGTGCACAGCGCCGGACACTTTGCTCAAATCGGTTTTGTATGCCAGATAAAATTTAGGAAGGTGGTGAGCGTCAATTTGTTCATATCGTCCGGTTTTATGCTGTTCGAAATAAACCCTGTTAAAATCCATATACACACAACCTTCGTATGTCTGAATGACTCTGTCCTGCAAACCGGCATTGATTCCCAATTCTTCTTTTTCGGCAGCCAGAACGATGTTAGGAATCTGTTCCATAGGGATTTCCACATTGTAGAATTGCATTAGCGCACGTATAGCGGCGGTCATTATTGCGCTCGAACCGGCTAAACCAACTTGCCTCGGAATCGACGACTGATAACGTATTGTAAAATTTTTGTTCGGCAAACGTATATGATTGTCTTCACAATATTCATAAAATCTTTTAATCATGGCTTTCAGCAATCTGCGTCCGCCATAATATCCATTTTGTCTGACAGTGTTTGTCAAATGATAAATATTCCTGAAACGGGTTCTATCCTCTTCCATTTCCTCCAGCACAAGTTCCGGTGTCTGATACAGCGAAATAATTGCTCCGAAATTTTTGACAATAATCGAAACTGTTTTTCCAAAATATCCGTCGGAAGGATTTCCCAACAAACCTGCTCTCGCATAAGCCCTGCTTTCTATAATCATAATACCATAAATTAATAAGCGCACAAATGTATGTAAAATTTCCGTAACCAACTAATTTAATTATTATATCGTTTATTAACAGCCGATTATTGGACGCCGACATATCCATTATATATTTTAGTTTCACCGTTTTCGAGTTTACGGCTCAACGTGTAAAAATATATATTTTGTGGAACAGGTTTATTTTGATGCATACCATCCCAACCGTTGTCGCCTCTGAAAATTTCGATGCCCAAACGGTCGAAAATAGTAATTTCGTGACCGAGCATGAAAACGTCATTTATACCGTCGCCGTTGGGAGTGAAGATTTTAGGTATATGAAAATCTCTTTCGAGAACATATTCCTGCACAAGAGTACAATTATGTTCATCTTCAATCTGTACGGTAAAAGCATATTGTAAATCGTTGATATTCGGAGCGCCGGATATTTCTCCTGTCCGGGACAAGTATAATCCGGGCGGTAATTCACTGTTAATTATTGAATACTCGGGAAATCCGGCATTAGTATTCAGTTGCAGAGAATATCTGATAAACGATTGGTACATAGGTAAAACCGAAGGTGCAATCCACAATGAATCGCCGACTGTTATCACAACATTATCATGCACGTCGGGACAGGGCGGACGACTTGCCGTAACGATATATTCCTGAGTCGATTGTGGCTTGACTGTCACCGGATTGACGTTCCAGCGAATTGAACCATCGGATTGAAGAATTTCAAGAGTAACTTCCTCTCCATGACACAGATACTTGTCGTCCATTGCCGTTACCGAAGGAGGTTGAGTAATCGATACTCTAATCGAATCTTTTACGCTGCATGTTCTGTTCGAAAAGGCTTCGAGATAAAAAACAGTATTTCCGTATAATGTTGTCGTGTACGAAACAGTCTGATTTATTGGTTTATTGTAGGTAGCATCATTGTACCAATTGACTAAAATGGCATTTGTTACAACGGCGAATGTGGTTGCTATTCCGGCACATACGCCTGTGTCGCTGACCATTAACTCCGGCAAAGGATTTACGAGAACTTTTACCGAATTTTTGGCAACACAGCCTTTTGTTGATACGGCTTCGAAATAAAACACTGTATCGTTCTGCAATTTAGTGGTTTCGAAAGATGGCGTATTGGCTATAAATCCCGAATAGTCGGGATTGCGATACCAGGTCAGCGATGCGACATCTGTTGTCGCAGGAACTGATATTGTGGCAGTTGCATCATAACAAACCTGCAAATCGTCCATCCGGACATCGTAAACGGTAATTCTTACGGTATCTCTTGTAATACAGCCGTATATAGTAGATATTGCTTCGACATAGAAAACCGTATCTTTTTTCAATTTGGCAGTCTCGAACGAATTTGCCTGAACAATGAAATCCGAAAAGCCCGCATCGCTATACCATTTAAATATATCGGCATTGAGACTCACGACTTCCGGTTTGGCGACAAAATCACTGCAAATGTCGATATCACCAGTTTGCAGATCGGTGATAGGGAGCAAACTCACTCTTACAGAATCTCTTATACTGCAACCTGTTTCCGATGTTGCTTCGAGATAAAAAACGGTATCGGACATTATTTGCACGACTACGGGTATTCCCTGTTGAATAAAACCGGAAAATGCCGCATCGGAATACCATCGGTAAGTCAATTTGCTTGAAGGATTATTCACTTTTAATTCAATGTTTTGTCCCTTGCAGACTATTGTATCGACGACATCGATTTTCTGTATTTTCACAGTTAAACCGACGTTCAAAGTATCCGTATTACCCTCTGTATCTTTCACTAACAGCGTTACAGTGTGCGTATCTTCGGTAAATGTTTTTGTCCATTGCATTAAGTCGCCGGCTGCAATTTCTTCCGTTCCGTCGATAAACCATCTCAGATGCCTCGGTCCGGGATGCATATCGTATTTTACAACAGCCTTAATATCAAAATTATCGCTACAAAATTCCTTCCCGTCCAAGTCCTGATGATGAATGTCGTTGATGTAAAAAGCCGCGCTCAATTTCCTTGTCGCCGAACCGCTTAGATAATAATACGATTCACGATATCCAAGCCCGTATCCCAAAACCGTTATTCCCCCCGGATTTCTGAATTTGTAACTCAGGTCGGCGACGGTTAAAGGCATGGAATAGAACGAATAACCCGACACATGGTTTGTCCATTCGCCTCCCGAAAGCGGTGTGTAATTGCCATTTCCTATGCTTATGTCCGTCAAATTTTTATACACCGTAGGAGTAACGATAAGGGCGTGATGTTCAACAAGTAACGATGAACCGGAAGCCACAAATGGAGCCAGAAGCAATTCGTTCACCGACTGTTCGATAGATGGTATCCAGCTCATGGCAGGGTCGCCGATATAAATCAGGTTATCATATTCTATCCCTGTCAGATACGAAGCCACAGCCACAGGATTGTTCGCCTTGATGTAACAACCGTCGTAACATATTCCATTTTCGTCAATTCCGTCTTTACTTATTTCAATTTCAAGGTATTGACCGGCATTCAAATTCAACGATCCCTGAACGACAGTCCCTCCAATATGCGTAATTTTTGTCCCGTTCTGCGATGCTAAAATTCGCACCCTTTCTTTCCCGCGTATTGTTACAGGAACCATGAACGAAACGCCCCAAGCCGTTTCGGGAAACAATTGCTCATACAGACAGTCACAGGCGAATGTACCTTTCGGAACATATACGCATTCATTTGTCGTGAAATAGGCAACAGGCTTGTTTGCAGTGATATGCTGCCCTGTTGCATCATATTCAAAATACTGCGAATACACTTCTCCCCTATTCAGCATAGTTTTGTATATACCGTTCTCATAGATACTTGTGGCATTTTCGGTTGCAATAAGAGCATATCCGTCAGCAGATATGGGATTATACGATATGTGATAATACGAATTTCCTAATGATTTCACTGGTAATATGGCAGTTGCATCCGTCGAACGCTTGACCAGATTTATAGCGTAAACCGAAATATTTTCATCGGATTCGATATATAACGACTTGTTGGACTTTTCATTGTAATTGGGTTTTCCGTTGTAATATGAATAAACCGCCAATTTTTCGGTGTCCGATAAATTGCGTGTGTAAACACTGCCGGCAGGCAAAGATACCGACGACGAAATCCCTAATTTTGTGAAAGTAAACGTCACTTTGCTCGCCTTTGCCGTTACAATTCGAACTTGAAGAGTAAGACTGTCGGATATATCTCCGGTGTTGCTCCCGAACGACACCCAGAAATCTTTTCCTTGCGTAGTATGTTGGGAATAAGCAGTTCCACAACACAGTAACAAAATAAATATGTAAACACAATGTTTCATACTTTTTATTAAAAATTGTACAAAATTAATAAAAATATATTACTTTTGCACAAAATATAAATTAAAACAATGATAAAGAAAATTGTATTATTAACAGCCTTATTTTATGTAACAATTACTGTTACAGCGCAATCAAATGAATATTTTAAACCGAAAAACATCAAAATGGTTATGCAAAAAGCGGCGGAATGGCAACTTAAAAATCCCAGACATGTACCGAACGACTGGACAAATGGAGCGTTTTATGCAGGTTTGTACGCCACATGGGAAACAACCAAATCGAAAGATTTGTACAAAGCTTTAATCGATTTGGGTAATTCTACGAAGTGGCGACCTTATAACCGCTGGTATCACGCCGACGATATCGCTATCTGTCAGACGTATATCGATCTGTACAGAAAAGAAAAGAAACAGGAAATGATTCAAGCCACTATCGACACGGTGAATCAACTTTTGGCGAATCCGTATCCTGTTCGTGGAATCGAAGTCGTCAAATGGTGGTGGTGCGACGCGCTCTTTATGGGACCTGCAACTTTGATAAAACTTGGAATCACTGTGAAAAACGACGAATATTTGAAGAAAAACGACGAATATTTTAAGGAATGTTACGATTTGTTGTACAACAGCGAAGAGCGTCTTTTTGCTCGTGATTTGGGTTATGTAATTAAAAACGACGGCAAAGACCGCTGGGAAGCAAACGGTAAAAAAATCTTCTGGTCACGCGGAAATGGCTGGGTAATGGGTGGTTTGGTACGGATATTGAAAGAATTGCCGAAAAATTATCCCTCCCGTTCGTTCTATGAACAATTGTATAAGGAGATGGCGGAGAAAATCGTTTCGATACAACAGCCGGACGGTCTGTGGCGTGCAAGTTTGCTTGATCCCGATTCGTATCCTGGAGGCGAAGTCAGCGGTTCGGGATTTTTCTGTTACGCTTTGGCATGGGGTGTCAATAATAAACTATTAGACAAAATAATATACAAGCCCGCAGTGGAAAAAGCCTGGATTGCTCTGAACGCTTGCGTAAACGAAGAAGGTCGTGTCGGTTGGGTACAGCCGGTCGGAGCCGACCCTCGTAAAAATTTCAACGCCGACAGTTGGGAAGTGTATGGTACAGGCGCTTTTCTTTTAGCTGGAAGCGAGGTTATAAAACTTAAATAAAATATTAACAAAAACAGTTTAACATGCGAATTTACAGAGATGTAAAACTTTTCTTTTCATTAGTCAAATTCTCGCATACGATTTTTGCCATGCCCTTTGCTTTGACAGGTTTTTGCTGGGCATGGCACGAATCGACGATAAATGGATTTCCATGGAAAGTCTTGTTTTTGGCGGTGTTGTGTATGATTTTTGCGCGTAATGCGGCAATGGGTTTCAACAGATATATCGACCGTGAATACGACAAAAAAAATCAGCGAACCAAAAACAGAGAAATACCGGCAGGAATAATCAGTCCGTCAGCGGCTTTAGCCTTTGTGATTGTGAACTGTATCCTGTTTTGCCTGACAACCGTGTTTATTAACGAACTTGCTTTTTATCTGTCGTTTGTAGCCTTACTGGTGGTTCTTGGCTACAGTTATACGAAACGGTTTACTTTTCTTTGTCATTTTATACTCGGAATCGGTATGGCAATTGCGCCCACAGGAGCATATATCGCTTTGACCGGACAGTTTGCTCTGTTTCCTGTATTGCTCTCGATATTAGTGCTTTTCTGGGGTAGCGGATTTGATATTCTTTATGCTCTTCTCGATTATGAGTTCGACAAAGAAAATGATTTGCATTCTGTCCCCGTAATTATGGGACGCAAAAATGCGATGATGTTGTCGATAGCGGTACATGTCGTATCGGTAATAATCGCCTTTTGTATAGGCATTTTATTCGACAGAGGATTGTTCTACTGGACAGGATGCGTAACTTTCGCCGGATTGCTGATATATCAACACACAATCGTTTCCCCAACAAACCTGAAACGTATCAACGCCGCCTTCGGCTTGATGAACGGAATTGCAAGCGTTTGTTATGCAGTGTTTTCAA
>JAITKY010000290.1 GCA_031278135.1 Prevotellaceae bacterium
CGGCTCGACAATATGTCCGCCAACCGACGAAGTTGTTACTTGTGCAATCGACAATGTCGCCGTTGCAACTGCAATAACAATCATTAATAATCTCTTAAAAATTCTTTTCATATCTTTAAATATCTTTATAATTTATAATATAATAATTTCAAATTCCGGTACAAAAGTATGGGTACGGAATTTCATAACGATTACATTGAAAATATAAATCAGTTTTATTTTTATATCGTTTTTGTTACTGAATTTAAGTCCCTGAGCTACAGGCTTTAGGCGTTAGTTTTTCAGATTATTTTATATATTGATAATCTCGTTGTTTTTGATGAAACCATACAGGACTGACAATTCCTTTGGCAATAGCGGAGATCATGATGGCCAGCCAGACGCCGTTGATGCCGAAAACAGTAGCCAGCAACAACGCCATAGGAACGCGGGCAAGGTTGAACGTGATGCTGACAATTGCCGGAGGTAAGGTTTTTCCATAGCCGTTCCAAATTCCCAAAGTCGTTATTTCCAACATCATAAACAATTGACAATAAGCAACGATATTCAGATAATTTCCGCCTGCTTCCCGCGCATCTGTTTCGGGAGTAAACAGTCCGAAAATTTCCTGTCCTAAAAACATAAACGACAATGTAACGACTATGCCCAGCGAAAATAACAGTATCAACGTGTATTTGTATGCTTTACGGGTTCTGTCGATTTTTCCTGCCGCGTAATTTTGCGCTACGAAAGTTCCCAAAGCGGTCGAAAATCCTTGCGAAGTGTTCCATGTTATTCCTTCAATCTGTGAACCTGTTGTTTGGCTCATCACGCCAAGATATCCTCCATAAATCGAAGCGATACGTGCCATATAGAAGTTGATTCCTGCAAAAAGACAGTTCATGGCTGCAACCGGAACACCCAATTTAAAGATAACCAGAGTATAACTTTTTTGCAATTTCACGAAATAAGGAAAACGGTCGAGGATGCCGTTTTTCTGTTTCATTTTTCTGATAAACAGCGCCATCACCAATATTTCCGAAAACGTTGTGGCGATTGCTGCTCCATTGGCGCCCATCGCTCCCAGTCCGTTGACGCCGAATATCATTAATGGGTCTAATAACATATTGCAAACCAATCCTGCAGTCAAAAAATAAAAAGGTGTTGAAGTCCGTCCTGCTCCGTTGTAAATTCCCGAAAAAGTGAAAACCAGAAAAACCGTCGGAAGCGCACCGCAGACAATTAGCAAATATTCATGCGCAATATCAGCCACTTCGCTCTCCAACTTGAACAAGTCGATAATCGGATTTGCAAACAAAAATAATCCCGCACTGAAAAATACTCCCAAAATCAGCGAGATGGTAACAGTGTGGGAAGCATAAACTTTTGCCTTATTCAGTTGCCCGGCGCCAATAGATTGAGCAATTGAGATTTCCGCTCCTACTTTCGTCAAAAGCGCGATAGACGAAAACAGCCACAAAATGATTCCCATAGCCCCAACCGCCGCCATTTCGCGACTTCCCAACCGACCAAGCCATACCATATCGACAAGTGTATAAGCCATTTGGATAAATCCTGTCGCCATAATAGGTGCTGCCAACCCTGTCAGTTGATCGAAAATTTTGCCTTCTGTGAGATTTCTTACACCGCTTTGTAAATCCATATTATTAACTTCGATATGCCGAATAATCTTTTCAATACAATAAACGGATTATTTTATCGGAAACGATTAGTGATAAGGCTGTTACGGAAAATATTCCTGTTTTGATATTATTGTTAATCATTGCGGTGAGGACAATATCTTCACATTTTCCGGGAAGGATTGATTTTAAGGCTGTTTCGGTATAGATTTGCTGTTCGGGTAAATCGATAACCGTTAATTTGTTTCCCTGTTCGTCTTCCAAAACGATGTGTTCTCCTGCGATATACGCCTTGTTCAGCCGCAACAGGACGACCGGATTTTTATCCATCAACGGATTTTTGACCGTCAATTTTGCCGTTTTGACTACTTCGGCATAGTCGGCGAATGCGCTGTTAGTCACTTTTTTACGGTCGTCGTTTGTCGCAAGTCGCAGTTTTTGAGAATCCCAGCGTGCACGTGGATTGACGTCTCCGGGATAAATGAACAGTTCGGGTATCTGCACAACGTCAAAACAGGAATTTGCTTCTTTTATATACCAGAGCGCCTTATATGGTCTGTAATTTTTTGACTTGTAGATTTTTCCGGATTTAAGATTGAACCAGTAACCTTCGTCTATAAACGCTTTTCGTCCAACATTGTCGTAACTGTTGAAAGACAGTTGGATTATCTCCGCATTCTCCTCATACAGACCGTATTTCATCAAATCGGTAAGTTTCCAGACATAGCCTGTTTGCTCTTCGATAGCGGAGGTCAGTTCGGGATCCGATTCCGGATTTTCCTTTTTCGACGTGAGATATTCCTCGCTCTTTTTCAGCAAAGCCGATATGTAATTCAACTGATTGATGACGTCGGTATATTCATCGCTTTTAACATAATCCAACTCTACAAGCAACTGATTAAAAGCAAGCTGAATGCCTTCGATATGATAGTTCCCGAGTTCCTGAATCCGTCCGGCAACAGTTTGTTTGGTTGTGGCGTCGATCCCCGACAATCCCATTTGAACGATGTTTTGCAATAACTTGTGAGCGACTTCGATGCCCAATAACTGCAATTCTATTTTCTTGACTATGCTTTTGATATTCTTCGCTTTGTTGCTTTGTTTACTGACTTTGTCTTTAATGCTTAACTTCTCCTGTTCGTTTTTTGCAATGCGTTTTTTTATCTTATCACGCTTATTCGTAATATCTTCCGGTATTTCGGCGATAGTAAACTGTAAACCTTTTTCAAAAGCATACAGTAACCCGATGCTGTGTTTGCACGGAAATTGTTTACTCGGACAGTTACACCGAAAAACGGGCTTGTTTTCATCGGTATAATCGGCAGAACAGTGATACGGACTGACGCCGCTCCCGAAACATTCGCCCCAAATCAAAGAGCCATCGCTCGAAATTCTCAGATTCGAAAATTTATTTTTATTCACTAAATCCCTCCCATTATTGGCTGCCGCAACATTCGGAGCTAACGATTCTATCTCTGTAATAGTTACTTTCATGATACTTTCGTTATAACTTTTATAATAAAATTTCAGACAAAGATAAACATAAAAAATAAAAATGCCGTTTCTGATGGAATAGGGCACTCAAATATATACATTCCATTTTGGAATATCATGTTATATTTCGCTTTTGTCAATTGAAACATGAAATCGTCAGGGAAACGGCCTATATTTTGCTTTTGGTTTCGACACAAAACCAAAAACGAAATGACGCATAAAGTTTTATTTTCCACCTCATTTTTAACCACAAAAGACATAAAGGGTACAAAGTTTTGACAGTATATTAACCCCTTGTATACCTTGTATAACCCTTTGCGTACTTTGTGGTTTAATGTTGCCCGAACGTTTTTTACCTTCGTCTTTTCGCTTTTAGTTTCGGCCCGAAACGGAGATTTTAAAATGACGCTTTTCGTAAACAGTACATTAACAGTTCATTACAAGCATCTTTCCGCTTCTGGTTTCAGTACGAAATGAACATTTACAACGATGCTTTTCGTAAACAGTACATTAAAAAAGTCCATTATAAGCGTCTTTTGATTCTACAGAATTCTGATCATATC
>JAITKY010000292.1 GCA_031278135.1 Prevotellaceae bacterium
GGCGACAGCAATGAAATCAAGATTGCAAAGCTTACGCTAAATATTGATTAACAGATTATTCAAATTTTTCATTCGTCTCAAAAATTCTGAATAGCAGACGGAAGGCGTTCACAATCAAAAGTCCCTGCGAGGTTCTTGAGGTCCGAAATCGAGGCTCTTAGGTACTGTTATCCCTTATTAATTTCCTATTCCTAAATAAAATTAAGTATAACACGTGTTTATATTATGATATCATCTTAGTCATGAAAAATTACCGTTGCCTTTGTTCTCGAAAGTTTGTTATCTACATGCTGAATCATTTCAGTATCAGTTCGTCGATTACATCTTTTCCGGCTCTGCTATTGATTTCCTTTATTATCTCCGAGCGCCTCATAAACAGTTCGTCACGTACAACCGATGAGGATAAATATACGTATAACTTTTTGCCGTCAAGTCGTTTATTTAGTGTCGCTTTTGATATAGAGCGACCAAGTATTTCATCCCACAGTTTCAGCAGTTGATAATCGTTGTATCCTTTTTCAAGACCGGTTTCTTTGAGAAACAGGGATAATAAATTACTGATTGCAATGGGTTTAGTTCGTCTCATTGTAAAGATGACTGTAAAAGTTCGACATTTCCGGAATTCATTTTGAACAGTCTATAGTCGGCATCCGTATTTTTCAGCAAAGAGTCGAGACGGCTTTTGTTGCTGTCGGTCAGGAAGATTTGTCCGAATCCGTTTCCTGTAACAAACTCAATCAATCGTTCGACCCGTTCGATATCTAATTTGTCGAAAATATCGTCGAGCAGAAGTATGGGAGCGATTCCGGCGTGTTGTTTGATTATGCGGAATTGCGTCATCATCATAGCGATAAGGTAAGTTTTCTGCTGTCCTTGCGAGCCGGAATTTTTCAGCGTCCTGCTGTTGATTTCCATAATCAAATCGTCGCGATGTATTCCTGCGGAAGTGTATTGTAGAGCGCAATCTCTCTCGATATTAGCCTCTAACAGCGATTTTAGATTTCCTTTCTCCAAATCGGAACGGTACGACAGGCTAACGATGTCTTTCCCGCCCGACACGGCATTGTATATCTCTTGAAAAACAGGTAAGAACGATTCCACTATGGCTTTTCTTTTTTTGTAAATCGTCTGTCCATATATCGACATTTGCTCGTTCAGAGCGTCGATAAAACTGAAATCAATCTCCGAAACTCTGTATTTAAGCGTTTTATTACGATTCATCAAAACATTGTTATAACGGATTAGAGCGTCGAGATATTGTCTGTCGGTCTGCGAAATCACGGAATTAAGAAATTTTCGCCGTTCTTCGCTGCCATTGTTTATCAGCGAAGTATCCGAAGGAGTAATGAATACCAAAGGAATCACTCCGATATGTTCCGATAATTTCCTGTATTCTTTCGAATTGTATTTAAACGATTTTTTGCCGTTGCGCTTGATTCCGCATGAAGCGCTTTCTTCGTTATTGTCTTTAAAATAGTTGGCTTTCAGCATAAAATAATCTTCGTTGTTGCGTATATTCACATAATCGCTCGCAACAAACTTACTTTTACACATCGACAGATAATATATCCCGTCGAGCAGATTGGTTTTGCCTTCGCCGTTATTCCCTACAAAACAGTTCAATACGGGCGAACAGTCGATGTCCAACTGTTCTATATTCTTAAAATTCGAAACGCTGAGATATTTAAGATACATAGCGCTATTTCAGATTTTCGAGTTTACTGATTGCTTTAATCGCTTCATTATACATATCTTCCATTCCTTCGTGATTGTTTCCGGGTGCATAGCGTGCATATTCGCAATTTTCCATAACCGCAATCAACAGGTTTATATTTTCCTGCGGGACATTCTGCGATGCCAACTTTTCCTGAACATTATCTCTCGAAAATTCAGCGCCTTGCATGTTCAACTTATCGCTTATATATCCCCATACTGCTCTTGCCACTTCTTCGTAGAAACCAACACGGTCGTCGGCTTTGAGAAGTTTTGCCGACTGTTTTAAACGTGTGATTGCTACTTTATTGGCCTTTTTATTGCGCATCAATGCCACGTTTTGTTTATCTTTCGTCACTTTACGCATCACAAAGCATATCACCACAAAAATCAGGATTATAGCCGCAAACAACAGCCAAAAATCCATCGAAGCGAAGAAAACATATCCGCTCGGCTTAAGCGTTGACAGCGGTGTTGTTTTGATAAATAGAATATCGTTGCCGAGATGTTCGATTTTTTTACCTGTAACCATTGGCATCGAGATGATTGGCTGGATATTTGTCCCGCTTGGGTCTTTTTCTACTTCCAAATGTATCGGGTTGGATTTCAATGTGACATAGTCTCCTTTCCGGATATCGAAATACGAAAATTCCACCGTCGGGAGTTCAAATTCGCCGGCGCTTCTTGGTATCAGCACATAATCGAATTTCTTTGATCCCGATCCTCCCGTTTCGGTTATTTTAACGTTTTCCGTTGTTTTTGGGTCATATTTGTCGAACTTGTCGGAAAACAATGGCGTTGGAGGATTGACTTGCTTGAAATTGCCTGTCCCCGAAACAGTAACAGAATATGTGATAGCCTGATTCGCCATGACTTTGTTTTTATCGACTTTGGCTGCGAGTGTGAAATTTCCCGTTGCGCCATTGAACGACGACGGAGCGCCTGCCGGAAAATCTTTGATGTTTAGAGTTACAGGTTTTGATTTCAGTTGCTTGACTATCGTTTTACTTTGTGGCCCAAGGAAAAAATCTTCGAAACTGCCCCCTGAACGCGACTGTAGCGGTATCCGCACTACAGCGCCTGTTTCGATAGGCGCAAGTGTGATTTCTCCTGCCCGTAAAGGATACAAAACCAATCGCGCTAACACTACCGTATTATATACTTTATTGTTGTATTTCTGTTGATGCTGGTTCGATTCACTGGCAGGAACCTGCAATTCCTGATGGTCGAAACCGGCAAGGGTCGGTACGTTGAATTTAGTCAAATTTGTTACTGTAACATTATGCCAGTAAAGTTTTATACTGAGAATCAATGGCTCGCCTTTATACGCCGATTGCCGGTTAAATTCCATTTTGATAAACAAATCGTCGGGACTGATGTCTTCCGGATTACTTGTCTGCTGTTGAGAACTGCCCGACCCGGAACCTGCTTTATTCGGGTCTTCTTTGATGACTTCGATAGGTCGTTTCTTTGATTTCACCGACTCGCCTTTCTCGAATTTCACTTCTGCCTCCGGAATCTCGAACACTCCTTCTTTTGTCGCTTTCAGTACGTATGTGAATTTTCTGCTTTCTTTAGCGCTATTTTTACCTCCGCCCATAACGATCGAACTTGACATGGACGTTCCCGGTCCGGCAACTATATTGAAACCGGGAAAAGATGTGGGTGGCACAAAATCAACAAATTTTTTATTATCGGGGGAATACGAAATTGAATACGCAAGTTGAAACCTCTCGTTAACCACAACAATGGTAGGCGCTTCGACAATTAATTCGTCGGCAAATGCGACAACCGGACAAAATAATATTACAACAAAAAACCAAATTTTTCTAAAATTTCTCATATCCTTATATATTCATTTTGTTACTTAGATACTGTTATATCAAATAGTTTAACCGTCTAACAACAAATTTTCCAATTTGCAAAGATAATACAAAAATCGAAAAAGACCATAATTATCATATATTTTCCAATTTAAACTCCTACAATTGTAACGGTTTTACCGTCCACAATTTCCTTTTTCATATAGATTTTATCTTCCCATTTGACGGTCGAACGATGATCAAAAACAACAAGCCAGCCTTCGTTGCTACCAAAGACGGCCATGTATTTGACAATTTGGGTGAATCCTTTTTGCAGATATTTGTTTCCACGATGGATTTTGAGTTCTATCGGGTATTTTTGGTTTTCGTATATCAGACAAAGGTCGAGACGACCGGTCCCTGCCGCCATATCGCGAATAATCTGTCCACCGCCGTTGATTACACGTTGCAGAAATGCCATCATTACCAAATGCGGAGCTGCTTCTTCGTAATTGATTTTTTCTTTCCAGATGTCGCTGTTTTCGCTCCAAAACTGCTGAAAGTCACGCATCAGATAGTCCATATCTATACATCCGTTTTTTAGATAACGCAATATTTGATAAGGATATTTCGATTTTTGCAGATCTCTTTGTACTAATGACGACAGTTTACGGATAATTACTTCGGTATAAATCGGATTGGCTGGTTTTATTTTGGCGTCATCGTCATCATCTATTCGAATCAAACCCAAGTCTTTGGTATAGAGAAATTCGTCAGATTCTGTGTCAATATAGTCTTCGCCAAGAATTACGGGTTCTATTACTTTGCGAACACGTTCTTCGTTTAATCGTTCCATCAGGCTGTCGATATGTGTCGGACGAGTGAGAATGATGTTTTGTATTGCCTGGTTCACTAATTCCACCGTAACAAGTTTTGTGTCGTCCGACTGTAATATTTCTACAATTACTTCCCGAGCAATAGCGTTAACTAACCAGGGTTGTCCCTGCGTCTGTTCCCAGACTAATTCTGTTGCATCGTCTTCAAATATTTGTCCGGTTTCGTCGGTATGTTGATTGTAAAGTTGTACGATCTCTTCTTTCGTGAAATTTTTTAAAGTTAATGCTTTTGTAATGATATTGAACGGACTCGCACTACCCAACGACTGACTGTCGGGACGAATTTGTGCTTTGTAATCGCGAATATTGCGCATCCCGACTAAGGCTATAGAATGAGGAAAAGCTTGTTCCGGACGGCTGTTGTAACCATCGCGTAATTGACGGAGAAAAGCAATCAATGTTCCTTCGCTTAAACAATCTACTTCGTCGAATAAAATCACCAGCGGTTTGTCCAATAACATACA
>JAITKY010000081.1 GCA_031278135.1 Prevotellaceae bacterium
AAACAAAACCGAAAATATATGAGTATTTTATGCAACTGAAAAACAATGGAATATCATACCGAGAGGCGTTGCAGTATTGTGGAATTGATTTTCCGGACAGTATCAATAAACAGTTGAAATTTGAAATTTGATTATGGTCATTTTCTACTCTTTTTTCCTCGATTTTGAAGTCCGGAAACTGTTGTCAGGAAATAATTTTGCAACATTTGCCGAAATTATTGTACTTTTGCAGTCCAATAATGTGAATATTATGACAGAACAGGAATTGAACAAAATACTGTCGGATGCGATTGCGCTTCCTGCCGAAAACGAAATCATCGAATTTAAGGAAGCAAAGGAGAGTTATGACTTCGGCAAAATCGGCAAATACTTTTCGGCATTGAGCAATGAAGCCAATCTGAAAGGCAAATCTTGTGCGTGGCTTATTTTCGGAGTTAATAAGCATCATATCATCATCGGAAGCAATTACCGCCCAAACCGTAAAGACTTGGACAGTCTGAAAAAAGAAATCGCTGATAAAACAACCAACAATATTTCGTTTCTGGAAATATATGAGTTGCATAAGCCTGAAGGACGGGTGATAATGTTTCAGATACCTGCTGCGCCACAGGGTATTCCGGTGGCTTTTGAAGGTTATTATCATGGACGTTCCAATGAAAGTCTTGTTGCGTTGAATATTGAAAAAATAGAGCGGATACGTAACCAGGTAATAGGCAAGGATTGGTCAAAGAATATCGTGCCGGATGCTACTATTGATGATTTGGATAAAGAGGCGATTATGAAAGCACGGGAACAATACAAGTTGAAACACCCTGATTTGATTAATGATGTGAATAACTGGGATGATGTTACTTTTTTGAATAAAGCCAAAGTAACGCTGAACGGTCAGATAACTAATACGGCAATATTGCTTTTGGGAAAAAACGAAGCAAGTCCGTTGATTTCTCCGGCGATTGCACAAATAACATGGGTATTGAAAGATGCGCCCGACGGGTACGAACATTTTTTCACGCCGTTTATTCTGACTGTAAGCAAAACGCTTGACTGTATTCGCAATTTGCGATACAGTTATATGGTTAATGATAATTCGTTGTTTCCAAAGGAAGTAACACGTTATGATAAATGGGTAATCAGAGAATTACTCCAAAATTGTGTGGCGCATCAGGATTATAGCAAGAGCCGACGGATTATAGTTTTGGAATATAACGACAAACTCATTTTTCAAAATGCAGGCGGATTTATTCCGGATTCGGTTGAAGAAGTTATTCTATACAATGGACCTCAGGATTATTACCGCAATCCGTTTTTGGCGGCAGCAATGGTAAATTTGAATATGATTGAAACAGTCGGAAATGGAATAAAAAAAATTTTCACTATTCAAAAAGAACGTCTTTTTCCTATGCCGACTTATGATATATCGGACGAAACACATACAAAAGTAACTGTGCATGGCGAATTAATAGACGAAAATTACACAGACATACTGAATAATAACCCGGACTTACCTTTGGAAGATGTGATTGCATTAGATAAAGTGCAGAAAAAAATGCTGTTAAACGAAATAGAAATACAGCGTTTACGCAATTTAAAACTTGTAGTTGGATATGATACGGAACTTCAAATTATTGCAGATAATTATCCAACTTTATCATATCAGGATTACAAGCAAATGATATTGGATTTTATCACACGGAAAGGCTCTGCAACAAGAGAAGATATTGTAAATTTGATAATGCCAACTTTGTCACCTGCTATTCCGGTAGAAAAACGACAAAGGAAAATATCGAATATAACAGCAAAGCTGGCTTACAATGATAAAAGAATAAAAAATATTTCAAATTCAACAAAATCATCCGTTTGGGTACTTGAGAATAAAGACACAAAAAATAGTAGTAAGAAATAAAAAATAGTAGTAAGAAATAGCACCCTGTCGCTATAATTATTGACAATAAAACAGCTATTATACAGCGCATTATATATGTAGTAAGAAAAAAGAATAAAGTAGCAAGAAAAACATCCTCCGTTTCTAAAAAATCAGAGAAGGTTTATTATTTATGGTCTTTCTCACTTACTCTTTTTTCCTCAAATGCTGCAATTCCGGATCATTTTCGATTCGACCAAGTTCATCAGCGACAATCTGTTTGACATCCGATTTGATTTGATTGTAGTTGCGCTCTCTATTTCGGAGAGCATATTGTCCGTACCGTTTTCATCTCGAAAATCCACGATTTCGGGGATTTTTTTGTACGCTTTCGTTTCACGGGCGACGGCGGCGTTATCGACCACGATTTCAGCGTGAAAGATTTTTTGTTCTATCCGTTCGTCGAAGTTGTCGGACACTGAACCTACAAACATGCCTTGTGTGAGGTTGGAAATTTTGGAAGCCGGAATCAGAGAATCCAACTGTGTGGAAATGGATGTGGATGTATCCTGCCGGTTAATCGTCATCGACTGCCGCTTCTGCAATACTTTTCCGAAACGTTCGGAAAGGTTTTTTGCCGATTCGCCGACCACCTGACCGGAAAATATATTCCCCACCGTAATCGCGGTTCAACTGCGAAACGTCCTGAAAACCCAGACAAACAGCAACTTTATTGCTTCGGACTGTTGCTATCAGGTTATCAAATGCTGCAACCTTTTTCCGCCACCAATTTCTCTTTTTCGGTAACGTTGTAAATACCCAGTATACCGTATCCACCCTGCATATTGGTATAAATTTTAACAGGTTCATAAAATATGTCGCCTGTCGCCATACCCGACGCCAGTTCCTGCGAATGCAGATTTTGATACAGTTTTTCCGAAAGCGTATGTATTTCTACTTTTATATATTGCCTTACATAATCTGCATCAGGATTTTCCGCATAATTGTCATATTGAATATACACATTTAACGTATATTCTTTTCCCTGAAACAGTTCATCGGTAAAAATTCGGTAAAAATTGGGCGATTTCCCTCCCTCGTCCTTTTCCGTCAAACTCTGGAACAGCATTTCATCCTCAATAAAAATCTTACTAAAACTCCAGTATTCAAGCGGTTCCTGAAAGGAAGGATGTATCATGTCTGCTTTGCTTTTTACGATTATCCGGTAAAAATTTCGTTCGCCGGGACTGTCTTTTAACGTTACATACAGCCGCAGATATGAACGGCCGTCTTTTTTAAACCATGAGGTTTCGATATTTTTTATTTCCGCTGTATCAGGCACATTGTCATAACCTTTTACTGTCCCATGCTTTTGAGTATGAGCCGACAGTTCGACTTTGTCGCCGACGTTCAAGTTTGCAACAACTTTGTAATAAGTGTGTATGCCGACGACAGTATCCAGACACAACTGATTACATTCTTCACCGTTGATATTCAAATGAATTTCGGGATTTTCGACAATGCCGGGTTCCTGACTGGAGTAATCAAAAACACTTTCGGAAATTTTTATCAGGCTGGTATCCGATTGAGTATTGATAATCGAATTAACGACTATTTTGGGAGACGGTTCTTTCCCGCTGAAATCAACATTTTTTTCGCATCCTGACAAGAGTATTATGCTTATAATCAATATTATTTGAACATTTTTCATAACCTTAAAAATGATATGTGTATGACAGGGACGGTATTAGAGGGAACAGAGTAATTTGCTTTAACCTGTGAGTATAAACAACTTCGCCATCCGGTTTTTTGTGCATGTCGCTTTCGAGAATTAATTTGTATGGATTCATCCGGTTGTAAACATTGTAAACGCTTAAATTGAGCATGGAATATCTGTTTTTTTTCTTTCTGAATGTATAATTGATGCTCATATCCATACGGTGATAATCTGACAGTTGATAATTATTTCTGTGATCCAGTTCCAGCAAATTGTCAATCTGACGATTTGCCAGATCATCCGTGTCGGGGACGTGGGGACTGACATGAGTCATCAAAGGCAGCGTAATCCGGTTACCCGAATGATATGTCCAAATAGCCGTAAAATCAAACTTTTCGTTCAGTTTGTAATTGAGCAGCAAATTGATTACATGACGTCGGTCGTATTTTGCCGGAAACCATTCGCCGAAATTTATTCCGTCAAATTTGCGTTCCGATTTTGACAGAGTATAAGATGCTGTTCCGGTGATTCGACCTTTTCGTTTTTCCAGTGAAAATTCCATCCCGTAAGCCCTGCCTGTTCCCGCTTCTACTTTGTTCTCCCAGCCTGCCGAAACGCCTGCGTAATTGATTCCATCCCTGTATTCTATCACATTACTCATATCTTTATAATATGTCTCCATTGACAGAAAAATGGATTTGGACAATTCGTATAACATGCCCAGAGAATATTGATTGGATTGCATGGGTTTTATCCTGCCGGTTACGGGAACCCACAAATCTGTCTGTAAAATAATGGAGTTACTTGAAAGTAAATGAACGTATTGCTGCATAAGCGAATATCCGGTTTGTAGCGATATTTTGTCTGTTAAAAGAAAACGTAACGACATGCGCGGATCAATAGCCGTATAGTTCGTCCCGTCCACACTAAACAGTGAAAAACGCAATCCCGCATTCAACCGTATTTTTTCCGAAATATCCCAGTCGTCTTCAGCGTAAAGCGCCAACTCGTTTGAGTAAGTGTGTTTCGGAGTGTTATCTGCTACGATTAGCGTATCGCTCTGTGATTTGAGAGATATGACTTCAGGATTGAAATTGTGCCGCGTAAATGCTGTTCCGAATTTCATATTATGTCCAGATGACAGAAAATATTCAAAATCACCGGAAACGGAATAATCTTTTATGCCAGAAGAAAACAGAAAATTTCGATACGCCTTCTGTATTCCCACCGAATCGTTTCCGTTTGTATATTCATCATCGGTAACGACTCTATAATGATATTGATTGTAAGTCAGCGTACTTTTGAAGAAAAGATTTGGCAAAAGTATTCTGCTTAATTTTCCGGAAACTATTGTATTTCCCCAGTCCCATTGTTCCGTAGATGAATTATGACCGGTTTCTTTATCCCTTATTTCAGCCGTCGCTTGTTTCAATTTATCATTTCCGTTGTAAGCGCTTAAATATACGTATGTTTTATCATTAATTTTATGATGGACTTTTGCATTAAGGTCGTGAAAGAAAAAATTAGCTTTACTTTCCGAATTATCCTTGATAAACCATTTGTTCGCCGCATCTACCAACAAATCCATATAAGTCCTTCGTGCTGAAAAGGTAAACGATGTTTTATCTTTCACAATCGGTCCTTCTATATTGAATTTTAATGTAGGTAAACCAATAGAAGCCGAGCCGGAAAACATGTCTTTGTTTCCGTCTTTAGTTGTGATGTCTATAACGGACGAAAGACGTCCTCCGAATCGAGCCGGAAAGTTTGATTTATACAGAGTTACTTTCTTTAATGCATCGGTATTGAAAACAGAGAGGAATCCAAAAACATGGTTGGCATTGTAAACAGGGATACCGTCCAAAAGAATTAAATTCTGGTCGGGACTGCCACCGCGAACCGACAGGTCGCTTTTTCCTTCGGTAGTGTGCTGTACGCCCGACACAAATTGCAACGATTTCATCAAATCAGCTTCACCAAGTAAAGCAGGTGTATTTTTTATCTGTTGCACAGACATGTCGATTATGCCTAAACGCATATCTTTTAGCTTGGTATCATTAGTTATCACTACTTCGCCCAATTCTTCCGAAACAGGAATCAAATACACTTGAATGAGGGTATCTTTCAGCAAATCAATGCTTATTTCCATGTTTGCATAACCAAGGGAAGAACAGCGAACTGTTCCTTTCCCCCTTGGCAATGTCAAACTGTAAAATCCATAATCATTTGTAGTACAACCCTTTTTGTGTTCCGTTTCATAAATGTTACTTCCAATCAGAACTTCTTTCGTTTTCGCATCGCGTATATATCCGCTAACAGTATAATTTTGTGCAGATAACGAAACAGCGAAGCAAAAGGATAAAATAAACCCGATTATTTCCGGTATTTCACATCTCATACGTTTCCCGCTCAATCTGCTGGCGCAATAGCTTTCAGTTTAACAATAACCTGACTGTTTTCTGCAACCACTTTTAAAGCAACATTGTAATTTTCAGTTAATTCATTCGTCAATGTTACCGTCACTTTAGTGTTTCCCTTCCCTGAAGCAGGTTCAACGGTGAAATCCTTAACACTGGCTATATTGGGACCGTAATATTCTTCCAGCCCGGTCGCTTCCAAATGCCATTCGCCGGTGTAGGAAACAGTAAAATCTCTGCTTTCACCTTTCTGTATAAAAGTCAGTTCCGACTGATCAATTTCTATCTCGTCAACTTTTACTTTTTCGGGATCTCCGTCTTTTTTGCTGCAAGCTGTCAGAATGAAACATAAGACAATCATGATCATTAATCCTCCTGATAATAAATAATGTATTTTTTTCATAATTCTATTATTTTATAAATTAATTAAAGAAGTAAAATAAGCAGAGGAAATTTTATTTCCTCTGCTTATACCGCCATTCATCTATCGTTAATAACTCTGTTTCTCTTGTTTCTGTCAAATTGTCTGTACAGTTGAACAATAAAACACTACAAACAATAACACTTAAATTAAAAAATTTTTTCATTAAAATTAAAAAATTACGTTTAAAAATTATAATAGTTATAATATTATCTACAAAAACCGTGCCACATTTTTGTAACATTATGCCGATTTTTCAGTATTTATTTTGATTTGTATTCGATCAACACATAGTTAGGTTGAGTAAATTTTATCAATAGCAGAATGATTTAGTGGAACTTAGTGGAATTATTGATGTAAGCAACTATATAATTGAACATCATGATACGGCTTTAATGGTGATACGGCTTTAATGGATTTCTAATGGATACTATTAGAAAATCAAACTTGTAATTCGTTTATAATAAGCAAAATATCGTGCATTAATTTACCGAAATTGACTTTCCTAATGAATTAATAATGAAAAATTGACATTGGGGGATAATTTTGTGACAAAATGTTTTTTCGTCATGACAGTTTGGCGCATAAATATCCAAAAATATTAAAAATAACCATTGGAAACTCATAGAAAGGCTTTCAAAACAAGGTTTTTAGGAGTTACTCATTATTTTTTTAACACTATTTAATATTCGCTGACACTTTGGCATGATTTAACATACAGGTGTCGCAGATTAATTATAAATAAAGTTACATTAGAGTAGAGAAAAAACATGACAAAAACATCACTAATGCTGACAAAAAGGCAAATTCCAAAATTTCTATTCTTTTTTCCTCAAATGCTGCAATTCCGGATCATTTTCGATTCGACCAAGTTCATCAACGACAATCTGTTTGACATCCGATTTGATTTGATTGTAGTTGCGCTCTATTTCGGAGAGCATATTGTCCGTACCGTTTTCATCTCGAAAATCCACGATTTCGGGGATTTTTTTGTACGCTTTCGTTTCACGGGTTACGGCAGCGTTATCTACCATGATTTCAGCGTGGAAGATTTTTTGTTCGATACGTTCGTCGAAGTTGTCGGACACTGATCCTACGAACATGCCCTGCGTGAGATTGGATATTTTGGACGCCGGAATCAGAGAATCCAACTGTGTGGATATAGATGTTGATTTATCCTGCCTGTTAATCGTCATGGACTGGCGTTTTTGCAACACTTTTCCGAAGCGTTCGGAAAGGTTTTTTGCCGATTCCCCGACTACCTGACCGGAAAAGATATTCCCCACCGTGTTCATCACGACGGCGGCTTCCTTGTCGCC
>JAITKY010000085.1 GCA_031278135.1 Prevotellaceae bacterium
ATGTCGCTGAATTATACTCCCTCGTCGTACGCTCTGCAATTCTCGACGGGAATAACTAAACCCTCAGTATCGGAATGTAATTCTAACGAAGCTCCTATCACGCATGTCGACGATACAACCTTGTGCCTTACCTCCGAATCGAGAACGTCAAAGGTCAATGTCCTGAAAAACGATACGGATTCGGAAGACGACGTGATTTACCTGACAAGCGCAGAGTTTGTCAACGCCGCCGATACAACGCTGGCGTATATCACAGTCAATGCCGCCGATTCGACTATATCGCTGACGGTGAAACCGAATGCCGACATCGGCGCCGGCGGTCATATCTTCCAAATCGTCTACAATGTGAAAGACGACGGAAAGCCCGCCTCGCAGTGCGCCACAGGGATGCTCACCGTAAAAGCCTACCCGACGCCGAGTTATCCGGATATCCGCGTGCGCGTCTGTCCCGACGCCGGAGATACTATCAATCTTGCGAAATACATCGACACGACCGACAATATCAAATCTATTCATTGGTCGCATCAAATACCAAGCATCGCGATAAGCTCTCCCGAAGGCAAGATTTCGACAAGCGTCCTCGCCCACTCGCGGATACATACTCTGACCTACACCGTCAGCAGCCAGTGCGTGAGCGAACAGAAACGCAAGGTCTATCTCGAAATGCTGAAAAACGGGCGTGTCCGTCTGCCAAAGGATACTGTCGTGATATGCTACAAATATGCCGAAGCGGTGAATATCAATCGTCTCATCGGTATCGAAGCCGGCGGCGAATGGGAATACTATTCATTCGCTCCGGACGACGTGGACAAGTACGTGAAACAATCGACCTCGCCCGTTTATGGCGGCGCAGTGGTGATGAACGGCAAAGCTATCTACGAGGATGACAAGATCTCTACTACTTTTTACCACGGCGTTACCGCCAAAACAGTCAAGTTCGTCTACAAAACAGCCGACAACAGTTGCCTGAGCGGGAAATCGTATAGCGTGGTGATAGTCCTCACGGAAGATATAACGAAATAAACCATTTGAGATTTGCCTTAAGGCGTATGCAACAATCTAAGGGATGCGAATTTTTAAATCGGCGTAGCTAAATAAGATATAACGACTTAGGAATGGAAAATTAATAAGGTATAACATTACCTCCCGCAGGGGGTCGTATATATTTACGTTCATTTCATGTCATATAAATGCGTATTATCAAGTAACTCTTTGATTATTCCGGAAACAGTTAAGGTTGTGTAGTGGTGTACCGACATTTGATTGCCCATAGCTTTATCGACACTGCCAAACATAATATCGACATAACGACGAGTGATAACCACAGAATTAGGTTCTTTGAGGGTATTTTCGGGTGTGCCATCGATGAATTTCATCTGAAACACTTTGAAAAATTCGGGACAGGTGTATAGCAATCGTACACTTTTGAAAGTATTTTGCTCTACAACAATATCGCGAGGTCCATCCGCAAAAATTTGTACCGCATAATCTATTCCGAGGACTTTAGAAGGCAACTCGGTGTATGCTGATCTAAGATCTATCGATACAATAAGGTCATCTTATAATACGCTATTTAACCGTACTATCCGATCTTTATTAGCAAAATGTTTGTCATAACTCAGTTCGTTTACAATAAATAAAAGTAATATAATGGACACTGCAAATCCAATTGCTAATTCCGTAATATTAATTAACAGGAAGAATCGCGTACGCTTGTAAAATCTTATCAGTTTCATATTTTAAACAATTTATAATCATATTTCTATTTTTTACTTATGTATTTTATTTCAACACCAATTCCTGTGCTTCGCCGAATTGTCCGTAACCCGAGACAATCACCTTGTCGCCAACCGACAATCCTTCTACCACTTCGTATTGTCCAGGATTTTGGCGTCCAACGGTAATATTTGTTCTGTAAGCTTTTTTCCCCGATTTATCCAATTTGAAAATCCACTGTCCTCCAGTATTTTGATAGAAATTTCCTTTATCGATAATTAAAGCGTCTTCGGGTTGTCCCAATTCTATCTGGATACGGTAAGTTTTGCCAATACGGATATTATCAGGCATTTCTCCGGTGAACATAAGATCGATTTCGAACATGCGTTCTTTGATTTCCGGATTCAGTTTGGTGATTTTCAGTTGATATTTTTTGTTCTGATATGTAACTGTTGCCGGCAAACCAATCAAAACGCGATCGATATAATATTCGCTGACTTTTGTATTCAGTTTCAAATGATCAATCACTTTCTGTTCGCCGATAGTTGATCCGGCGTTGATTTTGTCGCCATACGCCAAGCTTACGAAACTCAGTTGCCCGTTGATTGGCGCTCGGACAATGAGATTATTTAACTTTTCGCGACTGCGTTGAAACGTTTTTTCCTCGCGTTCCATATCGCCTTCCAAACGACCTGCCTGCATGCGATTCATCAGCGAATCGTGTCTCAGTTCATTGAGCATCATATTCGTGATTTTCAGTTTTAAATTATACTGTTCCGACGCCAAATCCAGTTCGGCTTTACTCTTTATACCAAATTGATACTCTTCCTGATCGAGTTTGTACTTTTTAGTCAGCTCTTCCAGATCGTAAGCAGTTTGGAGCATATTGCGTCTCAGCGCCGACGTCGATCTTTCCATTTGCAATAATTTCTCTTCGTGCTCAACTTTTTTCCTTTCCAAGACATCTCTCTCATCGTTGATCTGCCTTTGCAGCTCCGGATTTTTAAGGATAAGGATGATGTCTCCCTGTTTCAGCATACTTCCTTCTTCGGCGACAATGCTGTCCACTGTACCACCTTCAAGACAGCTGACTTTAATTGTCATTTTAGGTTGTGCAATACCCTCTAAATCGATGTATTCCATAAATTTCCCCTGTGTGACTTCCACAATTTGGAGATTTTCCATGTCATAGCGCAATTTCGAGGGACCACCCATCGCAATTAAGAGGTAAATAACGAGCGCTATAACGGCTACCCCTGTAATAATGTAATATTTGTATTTTACAACAGGGTGTTTCTTTTTTAATTGAATATCCATGGCTTTATTATTTTATATTTTTATACTTTATATTTCATTTCAGTAATGCATCATAATCTTCTTTAAGAAGCATGTTTTTTTCGAAATCGAAGAGCGTTTGTTTTCTGATTGCGTAGTAAGACGCCCAAAAATTTGACAACATATTGATATAATGTACCTTCGCGTTATCTTTTTCGTTGATTGCGTCGTTCAATTCGAGAATAGTTGCGCGTCCGAGTACATACAGCCGTTGAGTGATGTCATTACGTTTATTGGCGGTAGAGTCGGTTTTTTCGGCTATACTGATCTGACTGGCTATCAAGTTAAACTGTCGTACCTGTCTCAATATATTCTGTTCAAAATCAACCCGCTGCTGTTCCAAGTTGATTTCCGACATCTGTCGACCCAATTCGGCCATTTTGCGTTGTCCTTTGGTTCGTCCCCAATCAAGAATCGGCATACTTATACTTACACTCACAGATTGGTGGCTATTAAGGTCTTTATATACCGAATGAAATTCGGTGTTCGCTGTCGATAAACCGACTTGCGCGCCTAAATGCATCTGAAATCCGGTATTGGCTTTAGTAGCAGCCATCGAACTTTCATTTATAATCTCATTCAGGTCCATATTCATACTGGTAGGACTGTTTTCTATCGCCAAATCCAGAGCTTTATGAGGGTCAATGTGCAAATCGGGAATTTTTTTGTTTATAATAACTTCAATCCGTACAGTATCTTTTATTCCCAAAAATGTTCTGAACGACTGAATGAAATCTTCGAGGTTTACTTTGGCATTCATCAGACTTGTTTCAGCATTGAATCGTCGAACTTCCATTTGCAGCATGTCGCTCTCCGTTATACGCCCGATTTTGTAACGTCCCAGAGTAGCAGCATATAGCGTATCGACACTTTTGAAATTGGTAATTGCAATGTCTAAGTTTGTCTGATACATTGCAAGAGTAAAAAAATTGTAAATGGTGTTGCTTGAAACATTTTCGAGCGCCACGATGTAATCTTTTTTAGCAATTTCATAACGCAACGGTTCTATCTTTTTACTCCACTTTAACGAATTGTATCCGTTGAGCGACTGATTATACGAAAGCGAAACGGGACTTGCCATGTAACTGTGCGAATTAACCGATCCAAACAGATCAAGCCGGTTGAGAGACGTATTGAGCGATATGCTTCCTCCGGTCAGTGCAATATTCTGGCTCATAGAAAGATTTCCTCCAATAGAAAATTGATTTTGCTGTACAAACCGTACAGTCCCGTCCGGCTGGGTGATGGGATTGATTTGGTGATTGAAATTAGGCGACATAGAGAAATGTAACGACGGAAGATAAGTCGCCTTAAAATAGCGATAGCTCCAATATGCAGAATGAAAATTGTATTTTGCAGCGAGCACATGAGGCGACTGTTTGTGAGCCAGATCAATCGCATCTTCCATAGTCAATCTCAATGTTTTATCTTCCTGCGAATAAAGGTTTAATGCTGTTATCAGCAAAAAAACAATACAGACAATGTGTTTATTTATCATATTTTCAACATTTTAATAAAAAATCATTATATAATCGTAATATTACACGCAAAAATCGTGCCAAACGATTAACAACTTGAAAACAAACAATCTAACAAAAACGGCATTTTTGAGAAATGTGCGATTTCGCACATTTTGTGTGCGAAATCGCACATTTTGGGCAATGTGACATTTATTGTGTCTTTTTTATAAGAGTATATTGATACTATACAGGCGATTATTAAAAACAGTAAAAAAAACTGTTTTTGTGCGATTTCGCACATTATCGAAAAAAGGATGTGTATTTATGGAAAAAACGTATCTTTGCATCCGTTATTTTTATTGAAAATATGCAGTTAAATGAATAATTTTAAGTTAGTTATGAAGAATATCCTTATGTATGCCGTTTTTTTTCTGTCGATGACGGCATGCAACCGTTCCGGCGACGATGCCGAACCTGTTACTTATATCGATAAAAACAGATTGATGAATATCAACAAATATTTGGCAAACAAAGATTTGGATATTATGCGACATTTTGTAAAACGGAAATCGTGGAAAATGTTGCTTTCGGGCGAAGGTTATTTTTACGAAGTACTCGACGAGGGCGAACAGCCTAAAATCACTGACAAAAAACAGGTTACCTGCGAGTGCCGTATTTCGCTTCTCGACGGAACACCATGCTATAATATTAAAAACAAAGTATTTGTCGTCGGAGGCTCCGATGAAATTTACGGATTGCATCATGCCATAAAACTCTTAGGCAAAGGAGGAAAAGCACGCTTTATCTTCCCCTCTCATATGGCTTACGGAATCCGCGGCGACTTCGACAGAATCCCTCCGCGAACGATACTGTTATATAATGTATATGTGACAAATGTGAGATGACGTCAAAACAATATTATCCACAGATTTACACTGATTACAAACGCAATTATCCACAGATTTACACAGATGAACACAGATTTGATTCATCTGTGTAAATCTGTGTAAATCTGTGGATAAAATTAGTGAATAAAAAAACTTCGCAGGCTGTTACCGATAACGCTGACACTGCTTAGTGCCATTGCTATTCCGGCAATCATCGGATTGAGCAGGAACCCGGTGAAGGGATAGAGAATGCCGGCAGCGACAGGAATCCCGATAAAGTTGTAGATGAATGCCCAAAACAGATTTTGGCGTATAGTCCTGACTGTCCGGGCGGATAAGTTTATTGCTTCCATAATTTTTGTCAGGTCGGGTGAGATAATCGTCATGTTGGCGACGTCGATAGCGATATCGCTTCCTTTTCCCATTGCGATGCTTAAGTCGGCCTGAGCAAGAGCGGCGCTGTCGTTGATACCGTCGCCAACCATCGCTACAACTTTGCCTTCCGACTGTAACTGTTTGACGAATATGGCTTTCTCCTGAGGTAACATACCCGCTTTATAATTGCCGATACCGAGACTTGCCGCTATTGCGCTTGCGGTGGCTTCGTTATCGCCTGTGAGCATATATACCTCTATATTTGCCGATTGGAACTGCCGAACGGCGGTCTTCGATGTCTCCCTTATCTTGTCGGCGATTGCAATTATGGCGATTACATCTCGCTCATCGGCAAACCATATCACAGTCTTCAACTGTTTGCTTAATCTGTTTACTTCTTCCACCAGATGCTCGCCGACGGATATATTGTTTTTTAGCAGGAGATTATGATTTCCGGCGTAATAAAGTTGCCCGTCGATCATGCCTTTAATGCCTTCGCCCGTCAGACTTTCGAAATCTTCTATCGTAACGGGCGACAGTCCGTCAAAATAATCCGTTATTGCTTCTGCCAAAGGATGTTCCGAGTGTTTTTCGAGACTGTACAGGATATTTTTTTTGCTGTTGTCGTCGTTTAACCAGAGGATATCCGTAACAGTCGGTCGTCCTTCGGTCAGCGTTCCTGTTTTGTCTAATGCTATTGCGTTGATCTTCTTTGCCATTTCGATACTTTCAGCGTCTTTGACAAGTATGCCTTTTTCAGCGCATTTTCCTGTGCCTGCGATGATTGCCGCTGGCGTCGCAAGTCCCAGGGCGCACGGGCAGGCGATAATCAGCGTTGTTACAAAAGCAAGCAGCCCGTTCGTAAATCCTCTGTCACCACCAAATATCAGCCAGACAACAAACGACAATACTGCAATCCCCATCACTGCCGGCACAAATATCCCGATAATCCTGTCCACCAATTTCTGTACGGGAGCCTTAGTGTTCTGCGCATCTTGCACCATGCTGATAATCTGCGCCAACAGGGTGTTTTTTCCTGTCTTCACGGCTTCGTACACGAAACTGCCTTTCTGGTTGATTGCTCCGGCAAATACTTTATCGCCCTGCTGTTTAGCGACAGGAACAGGCTCTCCGCTCAACATGCTTTCGTCAACATACGAACTGCCCTCGACGACAGTTCCATCGGCGGCAATTTTTTCGCCCGGATGCGCCAAAATAACTGTTCCAGCAGTTATCTTTTCGACAGAAATCTGTGCGTGAGAAACTTTGCCGTCTTCACAATTTACGACTGTGACGGTTTTGGGTTGCAGTCCCATCAGTTTTTTTATTGCTAACGATGTCCTCGCTTTGGCTTTTTCTTCCAGAAAACGTCCGAGAAGGATGAATGTAATAATCACGGCGGCAGCCTCGAAATAAACATGCGGATGAACGCCTCTTTCCGTCCAGAATCTTGGAAATAAAGTATTGAATACGCTAAACATATAAGCCGCACTTGTACTTAATGCAACAAGAGTATCCATCGTGACGGCATGATGTTTAGCCTGTTTCCATGCATTGAGGAAAAATTTCCGTCCCCACAGAAAAAGTACAGGAGTTGAAAACACCCACATAATCACGTTAGCATAAGGCATATCCATGAAAAACATGCCAATAACAAATACGGGCAACGACAATAGCGCCGCCCATAAAATATTCTTTATACCGGATGAATGGTCTTCGTCATCCTCGTCGGTAATCATGTCGTAACCGGCGTCCTGAACAGCATCGCGCATGTCCTGAGGCGATATTATGGCGGATTGATATTCGACTGTCGCTGTGGCTGTAGCAAAATTTACGGAAACGTTTATTACTCCTGCCTGCTTTTTTATGGTTTTCTCTATTCTCATCGCGCAGGCAACGCATCCCATTTGAAGTACGGGAAATGTTTTTTTGACTGTTTTGTTCGCATCCATAAGAGCCGAAAACCGGACTTGAACCGGTGACCTATTCATTACGAATGAATTGCTCTACCAACTGAGCTATTTCGGCGTACTAAATCAGGGCGCAAAGATAAATCATTTTGTCGAAATAAAAAAACTCTAAAGTCTGATCAGAATTTACAGAATTAACAGGATTGTACAAAATTCTGATAATGATATAATTCTGCAAATTCTGATCAACAAGCAATTTTAGTCAATTCATAGCCGAGTACTCACGTGTGTAAGATGCGTACTTACGTGTGTAAGATGCGTACTTACGTGTGTAAGATGCGTACTTACGTGTGTAAGATGCGTACTTACGTGTGTAAGATGTGTACTTACGTGTGTAAGACGCGTACTTACGTGTGTATTCAAAAGGATATTAACTCTTTATTCTCAAAAAAAGAACATTGAGATTTAAAAACTTGGAACGCTGCCGAAAAATCAGAAAGTCGCAGGTACCATGCAAATTAAGAAACACAGACAATTTATTTGTCCCAAGTTGAGGCAAAAACAAATGTTGTCACAATATCCGGCTCACAACAAAGTACGGGTAACGTTTTTTATATTGCCTGTGTTAGTTTTAGTCGCCGCAAAATGCAAAATACAATTTTTTTTTGACGTATATTTTATTTACTTTTATGTAAAATGATTTTTTATCGTACCTTTGTGCCGAATTTTTGCAGAAAATAGAGTTAATTTACAAAAAACGACATGAACATAAAGGTTAGTTTTATCAGTTTGTTTATCAGTATCATTT
>JAITKY010000088.1 GCA_031278135.1 Prevotellaceae bacterium
CTTTATTTATACAGGATTAAACCTTTTTGTTGTATTAAAGTCTATTAAAACAGTATGGTTTTATGTTAAAAAATATAAAAAATGCAGATATATTTATTTGGTATAAATTTTTTTTTATAATTTTGCGCTGAAATTTTTATAGATTTTATGGTTTAGTTAATATGAATTTTTAAAAAAAATAGGACTGTTTGACAAAGAAACATTATAAATATAACCCTGAAACTCTGCTGTTTGAAGAGAAAGAAGTGTCGCTGATATCACGAATAAAAAAGTCGGTCATTGCTTTTTTGGGTATGAGTACAATTGCTGCGGCATGGATTTTTGCGTATTCTTTATTCTTCGAAACGCCAAAAGAACTGCATTTGCTTAAGACAACGAATGAATTGTTGGTCTCGTACGAAATCATGTCGATGAAACTGGCGGAGGCCGAATATACATTAAATAAAATAATGGAACGCGACAATAATGTTTACAGAGCAGTTTTCGAAGAAGATACGATTCCATATACTGTCAGGAATGCTGGATTCGGAGGAGTGAATCGGTATGCAAAATACGAAAATCTGGGAATCGAAAATTCGGATTTGCTGGTTGACATATATAAACGTATGGACATTCTGCAAAAGAAAGCGTACATCCAGTCAAAATCGTTCGATAAGATTGGCGAGTTGGCATCGAACAAAATACTGATGCAGCAGTCCATGCCGATATTTGCGCCCGTAAGTCTTTTGCATACAAGGCTTTCGTCCGTATTCGGTTACCGAACCGATCCCGTGTATGGCGGGCGGCAATTTCACAAAGGTATTGATTTATCCGGAAAAACAGGGTTACCGATATATACATCGGGCGATGGCATTGTGATGAGAGCGTCATATAATGGAGGCGGTTACGGCAATATTGTCGAAGTTGACCACGGTTTCGGATACACAACCCGATATGCACATCTCTGCAAAATCAATGTTGTTGAAGGACAAAAAGTAAAACGTGGCGACAAAATAGGCGAACTGGGAAGCACCGGAAAATCAGTTGGTCCTCATCTACACTACGAAATACGATTGAAAAATAACCCACAAAATCCCTTAAATTATTTTGAAAATCCGTTTGACACCGAAAATTTTGAATTTGTAGATCAGGGGGATGACGAAATTATATATGAATAAGTCGAAAAAATTCAAATTCAATCCCGAGACATTAAAGTTCGAGGATGTTGGCAAAAGCATACATCGTACAGTCAGGCGAATTATTTCGTTTTTGATATCAAGTTTTGCTATAGCAGTTATATATTATATAGTATATTCTTTATTTTTTGACACTTATGCCGAATATTCTATTAAAAGGGAAAATAAAATCCTTGCGGAACATCTCACCGAAATCAACGAACAGTACAGGAGACTCAATGAAGTGATTACAAATATCTCAAAAAGAGACACCAATATATACAGCGTGATTTTCGAAACAAAACCACTGGACGACATGTTTGAAACCGCAGAACAATCGTCTGCAAAGTATGAATTTCTTCACTCAAAGACAATTAAAGAGTTAGTTTTGCTGGCTAAAACCAAAATGGAAACATTGACCGGCAAAATCCGTTTTCAATCGGAGATTGTCGATAGTTTGAAAAAAATAGTCACATCACGACAGGACGAAATCAGGTTTATTCCAGCAATTATCCCTATCAAAAATCTGTACATCAATGCTGTAGGCGCTTCAATAGGCGACAAGATTAACCCGATACACAAATCCTTGCATGTGCATAAAGGTATCGATTTTGCCGTTCCTGTAGGTTCGGAAGTCATCGCTACAGCATCGGGAAAAGTGAAAGACATCATTTCACGAAAATTCAGTACCGGCACCGAAATCATTATAGATCATCAGAATGACTACGAAACAAGATATTTATATCTGAACGAAGCGTTAGTGACAAAAGGCGCTACGGTCAATCGAGGCGATGTTATCGGCAAAGTCGGAAATATCGGTGTGACAGTGCCGCATCTGCATTACGAAGTCAGAGTGGGAGGTAAAATTGCCGACCCGCTCAACTATTTCTTTATCGAACTGTCGCCGAAAGAAGCGATACTGTTTGTGAAAGCTTCATTGAGCAAAGGACAATCGCTTGATTAGTTAAAAAATTAAAATGATGAAAATATTATGTGTTCCTAATTTCAGCGAAGGTAGAGATTCGTCGAAAATACAGTTGATTAGCAAATCTATAGAATCAATATCCGGAGTTAAACTTTTGCATATCGACAGTGGAGCGGACGCTAACAGAACGGTTATTACATTCGTAGGAACGCCCGAAGCCGTTTGCAACGCCGCTTTCGAAATGATCAAAACAGCGTCGGAAATCATTGATATGCAGGTTCATCGTGGAAAACATCCACGAATAGGAAGCACAGACGTTTGTCCGCTGATTCCATTGCAGAATATCAGTATGGAAAAGACTGTGGAATATGCCCGCAAACTTGCCGAACGTGTTGGAAACGAATTGGATATTCCTGTATATTGTTACGAAAATGCGGCATCGGTTCCCGAACGCAGGAATCTGGCTTTTTGCCGGAAAGGAGAGTACGAATCGCTGAAACAAAAACTCGTCGAACAAAAACCTGATTTTGGTCCGGATATTTTTACTCCAAAAATCGCAAAAACAGGAGCCACAATAATCGGAGCAAGAGATTTTCTCATTGCCGTGAATTTCAATCTCAACACGAAATCGAAAGATACAGCTTCGCTTATTGCTGCCGGAATACGCGAAAAAAGTAAAATCAGCGACGGTGCAAAACTGAAAGGAATAAAGGCTATCGGCTGGTATATCGCCGATTTTGGTATAGCGCAGGTGTCGGTGAATATCACGGATATACACGCTACTCCGTTACATCGTGTTTTCGAAGAGACCAGAAAAAGATCAAAACAACTTGGCGTTGATGTAACCGGAACGGAAATAATCGGTTTAGTCCCCGAAAAAGTTCTGCTCGATGCGGGGCGTTATTTCCTTTCGCAAACAGAAAACGGAAATCCCGAAAATGTTTCCGACAGTATCCTGCTGAAAACGGCAATCGAAAAACTTGGACTCAATGATTTATCCCCTTTTATGTCTGATAAAAAATTATTGAAAATTTAATTCGAAATTATTATTACTTTTGCACCCGTTTTATAAGTGGATTCTAATCGGGAAAAAAGTATGAAAATTACGGTTATAGGCGCAGGAAACATCGGAGGCGCAATAGTGGAATGAAGTATCAGGCAGGGAATTTTGACGATAGACGATATTGTCGTGTCCGATCCTCATCCGAGTGTTAAAGAACGATTTATCATCAGGGATATCGATGTCAATCATGTGAACGATAATGCCGGAGCGATTGCAGGAGCCGACTTGATAATCGTTGCTGTCAAACCGTGGCTTGTCGAAAAAGTGATGAACGAAATATCGGGAGTTGTCAATCGTAGCGAACAGGCGATTGTTTCGATTGCAGCGGGCGTCACGTTTGCGAAAATCAGACAATATCTGTCGGTTACAGACAGGGGCGAAGCGGAAATTTACCGTATAATACCGAACACAGCCATTTTCGTTGGGTAAGAGCGTCAGTTTCATCGCCAAACACAATACTTCGGCACGACACGACGAACAGGTACACACTCTTTTCTAGGCTCTTGGCGAAATATTTTACGTTCCCGAAAACGATATGACGGCATGTACAGCCCTTTCGTCAGCCGGCATAGCATACGCATTGCGGTATATCGATGCGGCGAAGCGTGGCGGCGAGGCGCTCGGACTTGATAAAAACATCTCGCTCAAGATAGTGATAAGGACAATCGAGGGCGCTATTGCTCTGCTCGAAACGAACGGAACATCTCCGCAAACGGAAATCGACCGTGTTACAACTCCCGGAGGAGTAACGTTGAAAGGTATTGATAAAATGGAAGACGGCGGATTTTCTAAGTCCGTTATCGACGGTTTACTGGCAACAAAATAAAATCATGGAAACACAAGAAAAATTAAAATACAAAAGGATAGTCGTAAAAATCGGCAGTAATGTACTGACTTGCATCGACGGTACGCTTGATACCGAACGAATGTCGTTGCTTGTCGATCAGATTGCGAAATTGTTTCATGCGGACGCCTTGATGCAACCCAAAGCAACGAGTTTATTACCGATAGGCGTCGAATCGGTCGAAGGAAATTTCGAAAAAGACGATATTGTACAGATTGTTGCTCCTTCTGGCGGAAATATTGGCGTCGGACGGGTAACAATGCCGGTGGAAAAAGCCTGTCAAGTGATAGGTAAAAGAGGACTCAAAGCGCTGATTCATTATGATTATATGTACTTGGAATGAATGTCTTTAACCCGGAAAATTCATGCCCAGATAATCAGATGTATCCGATTAATCCCTGCGTGTCCGGTGTAGAGACATTGCATGAACATCTCCTCATAATTCATCACTCATCACTCTTAAATCTTATCCCTTAAAGTGTCATTTCTGCGGTACTGTGGGACTTTTTGATTGGTTTCAAAAAAATATATTACTTTTGCGCTGATTTTGGTATAAAAAATAATATGCGGATAAATAAGATTACAGTTGTTTTATTGTTAGTTTCGTTTCCTTTCTTTGCAAATTCGCAGAAAGACCTCGAAGAAGTTTTGGACGAATTAGCCCGGACAATTGCCTCATACAAATGTCTTTACTTCGAATATACACTGAAAACCGAAGATCTTCAACTCAGCACTTCGACAATGCAGGACGGGAAAGCGATGATGAAAGGCAATAAATACAGAGTTTCGACAAAAGACATCGAACTGTATAACGATGGCACGACACAATGGCAGTATCTCAAAGAAGATAATGAAGTTATGATTTCGTTAGCCGATTCGACCGCCGACATTGTGGCGAACCCGCTCGGATTTATTCTTGGCGATAAAAAAGAATTTAAACAGAAACTGAAAGGCGAAGTCAACGAAGACGGGTTCGACCTTCTTGAGATTGATTTTTATCCGAAAGATATTAAAATGCCATATTCCTTCATCAGGGTACGGATAGACGACAGCGCTCATAAACCGTACAGTATCAAATATGCAGGCAAAGATGGCGTAAACTATACAATAAAAATAAAGAATTATACACCGGATGACGATATTCCCGAAGACGAAGAATTTGTATTCGACACATCGAAATATCCGGATATCGAAACAGTTGATTTAAGAGAATAAATTAAAAAATATGTATATAATGAGGCAACTTTACACAGTTTTAGTCGTGCTGACGTTGTTTACCGGCACAATTACAGCCCAGAACAATCTGGAATTTACAATTGACGAAGTGATTGAACTTGCAAAAGAACAGTCGCCGGAAGGCATTCAGGCAAAACATTCTTTTCGTGCGAGTTATTGGCAATATCGTTCGTACAGGGCAGGATTTTTGCCAAGTCTTGTATTTTCGGCTACGGCGCCCAACTTTTCACGAGCCATGACTGCCGTACAGCAGGAAAACGGAACTTATCTGTATTTGCAGGATTACTCGAATCGCCTGTCGGGGGCTATCAATATCGAGCAAAATGTGCCTTTGACAGGCGGTCAGTTTACAGTAGGTTCGAACCTGAGCCGTACGGATATATTCGGCGACGACGGATATGTACAGTATTTAAGTTCGCCGTTAAGTGTGACTTACAGTCAGTCGCTATTCGGATTGAACAGTTTGAAATGGGACAAAAAAGTAGAACCGTTGAGATACGAAGAAGCGAAAAAAAGATATTTACGGGCAGTCGAAAACGTGTCTATCACGGCTATACGTTATTTTTTCAATCTTGCGGAAGCTCAGCAGAGAGTTGCAATCGCCGAATTTAACAAATTGAACAACGATTCGCTCTTCAAGATTGCAAAAGGACGCTATAATATCGGAACAATCGGCGAAAACGACATGTTACAGTCGGAATTGAACTACATGAACGCTTGCGCAACTTTGAACGACGCCATCCTGAATCTTGCCGCATCGAAGAATAGGCTTCGCTCTTTTCTGGGGTTCAACGAATCAGTAGATCTTTCGATTATCATTCCCGACGAAGCACCGAAATTAGACCTTCATGTCGAAAAAGTCATGGAACTTGCGAAACAAAACAGTCCCGATTTGCTTGCATACGAACGACAGTTGATCGAAGCGCAACGAAGTGTAGCATCGGCAAAAGCATCGCGAGGGTTCAGCGCCGATTTGTACATGCAGTTTGGGCTAGACCAGCGTTCGGGAACAAGACAAAATTCGGGCAAAATCCTGGACGCATACAAAAATCCCGGCGACATGGAAAGAGTACAGTTGGGATTGAGGATTCCCATACTTGATTGGGGTAAGGGAAAAGGACGCGTAAAGATGGCACAGTCGAACGAAGAATTAACCAAAGTGCAAGTACAACAGGCGATAACGGATTTCGAGCAGGATGTGATTCTGCAAGTCAACCAATATAACATGCAGGCGGAACAGTATCAGATTACTACCAAAGCCGATACTATTGCGCAAAAAAGATACAGCGTTTCGATGCAGCGTTATCTGACTGATAAAATTGATATTACGGAAATGAACAACGCTCAAAACGACAGGGATAACGCACGTCTGCGCAGTGTAACCGCATTGCGTAATTATTGGACTTACTATTACACAATCAGGCAATTGACTCTCCACGACCTGCTCAATGACAGTCCCTTGGAAACCGATTACGATAAACTGATCGAATGATGAAAATCGCAGTAGGACTATCGGGTGGCGTCGATTCTGCCGTTGCAGCATATTTGTTGAAACAATCGGGACACGACATTATCGGGATGTTCATGCAGAATTGGCACGACACCACAGGGACGCTTCATGGAAACTGTGCATGGGAAGACGATTTGGATATAGCAAAGATGGTCGCCCGCAAGTTGGACATTCCTTTCGAATTTGTAGATTTAAGCAAAGAATATCGGGAACGTGTTGTCGATTACATGTTTGCGGAGTATGAAAAGGGACGGACTCCGAATCCCGATGTCATGTGTAACCGTGAAATAAAGTTCGATGTGTTTATAAAAGAAGCAAACAGACTTGGCATCGACAGAGTCGCAACAGGGCATTATTGCCGGCTGGCTTCGTTCGAATCCGGCAACAGAAAGACTTTCAGGTTGATTGCAGGAGTTGATACAAACAAAGACCAGAGTTATTTTCTGTGTCAACTTTCGCAGGAACAGTTGTCGAAAGCGGTATTTCCCATCGGTCATTTGTGGAAACCGGAAGTGCGACGTATTGCGACCGAGCAAAATCTTCCCAACGCCGACAGAAAAGATTCGCAGGGGATATGTTTTGTTGGAAAAGTCGATTTGCCTGTTTTTCTGCAACAGAAATTATCCGCCAAAGAGGGTGATACTGTAGAAATTATGCCCGATTTTTACAATAATCGACAAAAAAATGTTTCGGACAACGATTACAAAAGCATGTCCATACCTTATATATATACCCCCAACAACGGAAAAAAAATCGGAACGCACAGCGGAGTACATTTTTTTACAACAGGACAAAGACGCGGAATAAATATCGGCGGACATGTCGAGCCTCTGTTCGTCATCGGGACTGATATCGAAACAAATACACTGTATGTCGGAGAAGGACAAAATCATCCGGGACTGTTTCGCAAGGCGCTGTTTGTCGATCGCAACGAAATACACTGGATACGTCCCGACCTCGCCCTGTCCGAAGGCGAAGCCGTTGATTATGACGTCCGGATCAGATATCGCCAACCATTGCAGAAAGCAAAACTCGTGATGCAACCCGAAGGTCTGTACGTAGTATTCGAAAAACCGCAACGAAGTATCAATGCCGGACAATTCGTCGCATGGTATTTCGATAATGAACTGATTGGTTCGGGAGTAATAGATTGAGGGATTACAGAGTGTACGACAAAATTCCCTTT
>JAITKY010000110.1 GCA_031278135.1 Prevotellaceae bacterium
ACACAGATTTACACAGATGAATCAAATCTGTGAACATCTGTGAATATCTGTGGATAAAAGGATCCACAGATTTACACAGATTTACACAGATGAATCAAATCTGTGAACATCTGTGAATATCTGTGGATAAAAGGATCCACAGATTTACACAGATTTACACAGATGAATCAAATCTGTGAACATCTGTGAACATCTGTGGATAAAAAGATCCACAGATTCACACAGATTTACACAGATGAATCACATCTGTGAACATCTGTGAACATCTGTGGATAAAAAGAGGATATGATCCACAGATTTACACAAATCTGGGAAAAGGGAGTTTTGTCGTACACCCTGTTTGCAGCCAGCCGATAAAAACCAAAAAATTTTTTTAGTAAGAAAACAAATAGTATCTTTGCGGCGTAAAACGACAAAAGTTTTAAAAGACATAAAAGCAATATAAATTAATGAATAATAAAGAAATATGGCAAAGATTTTATCAGTATCAGTATTTGTTTTTTACATTTTTATTCAGGGTGTTCACGCTCAGGATGATGTATTTTCATTTAATCGTGGAAATACCGAACAAACAAACTATTATATCGAAATTCCCTATCAAAATATTAACAGGAAAATTGTTATAGAAGTAATCTTAAACGGGAAGACACGGAAATTTTTAGTCGATACCGGCGCACCACTCACAATCACGGAAAATTTATTTAAAGAAATGAAACTTCCCGTATTGAGAAATGAGAGTTTAAAAGACGCAAATGGGATAGAAGATTCTGCAAAAGTAGTTTCATTATCGGGACTAAACATTGGAGGCGTAATATTTAATGCTGTTCCGGCAATAGTGAAAAACACCGATTTTTTTTCATGTTGGGGAATAGATGGCGTAATCGGCAGCAATCTGTTACGAAATTCGATTATTCAATTCGATTCAAACGAAAAAACAATCATATTGGCTGATTATTTTCCCGAAAACGTATTTTTAGGAAAAGGCGTATCTACAGAGATGAAATTAGATTCGATAAACAGTACACCAATTATTCCGATATTCCTTTTTAATGAAGAAAAAGGATATTCCGTATATCACGAGGTATTATTTGATACGGGAGACGAAGCGTTATATGCTGTTTCCATCGATAATTACAATTTTTTTGAAGAAAATGTGCCGGGGCTGTTCACTAAATATGCCGAAAGTGAAGGAACGCACACCATATCGATCAATACCGCCATCAATCAGCAACACTATTTATTGGGCATACCTGAAGTGTTGATTAACGGAGTAAGTATCAAAAATGTCATTGCAAAAACCTCTCACTCTTCAAATTCAAGAATCGGAGTTTCGATTTTAGATGCAGGTACAGTAATGCTGGACTATATCGACAAGAAATTTTATTTGTATCCTGTAGTAAATATGCCCCAAAAATATCCGACGATAGAGCCTGTATTTAAAGAAGGTAAATTTGTTATAGGAATTATTTGGGATAAATCGTTGAAAGATAAAATCAATACAGGAGACGAAATCATTAAAATCGGCGATATTAATTACAATTTATATGATTTATGCGATTTTTATAATGATAAAATACCATTTGTCGATAGAACCGATTTTGTAACCGTTGTATTTAAAGACGTCGATACAGGCAAACAAAAAAGTATAAAATTATTATTAGACAATGATATCCAATGATGAGCGCCAAAGAACGGTTACGAAAATTTGTTGAATACAGGGGCATGGGCAGGAATCGTTTCGAAGAGTTGACCGGAATATCGGTGGGATATCTTTCGACCAAAAGCCCGTCGATCGGTTCCTCAATAATCGAGCGAATCGCCTGCATCTATCACGATTTGAATATCGAATGGCTTGTCACAGGACAAGGAAAAATGATTAAAAGCCCTTACTTGAGCGAAATAGGGACAGCCTCGAATTACAAAAAACTGATTCACGCTCCACTGATCGGCCGGTATGCACAGGCGGAATACATCAACCGGCTCAACGATAAACCGTATATCGACACTCTTCCGACATTTCCGGTTGTCGTTGAACACGAAAGCAAAAGCAAAAGCAGTTACGTATGTTTCGAGATGTGGAACGACGACATGAACGACGAATCCGACAACAGTTTCAATTCGGGTGACATACTGATATGCCGCGAAATCGACCATACAATCCGACAACGAAAACTGTATTTCAGCAAACCCAAAGCATTCGTCATCATCCACGCCGAAGAAGGAATTACCGTCGGACAAATAACATCGCACGACATTGAAACGAAAATTATAACGCTACATTCGCCGAATCCGCTCTGCGACGATCGCACAATCCGGTTACAGGACGTGAAAAAACTGTTCAATGTCGTCAAACTGCAACGGATAGTGGAATGAATTGCGATAAATTCCAACAAGAATTTTCGGTTCCGGCACAATTCCCATTAACGTGATACCTACATATTTAACAGAAAGATTAAAAAAATATTTGCCGGAACATATTTTTTATTGTTATTGGTAAAAAAATATTTCATAAATTTGCATTTTATTACAGCATCGAAAAAGAAAAAATGGAAACAAAAGGATTGCAGAATTGGAACATCTTTTTTGGAAGAAATAAATTATAAATTATTAAAGACTTATTATAATTATGGCAATAAATTTGGTAAAAGGACAACGCATAGAAATCGGATTGTCCAAAGTAGGAGTAGGTTTAGGATGGGATCCCAACGAAAGAACGGGATTTGATTTTGATTTGGATGCTTCGGCGTTTATGCTGGGCGAAAACAGGAAACTGTCGGCAGACGAGTTTTTTGTTTTTTACAACAACCCGAAATCGCCTGACGGAGCAGTCGAATCGTCGGGCGATGATATAACGGGCGGAAATAGCGACGGCGACGACGAAACGCTGACCGTCGATTTGACAAAAGTCGATCCGAAAATACATGAAATTGTATTCACGGTAACGATTCACGATTACGAAACCCGCAAACAGAATTTCGGACAGGTGCGCAATTCGTTTATACGGATATACAATGCACAAACCAACGAAGAAATCGCCAAATACGAACTGGACGAAGATTTTTCGGTCGAAACGGCGGTAGAATTTGGACGGCTGTATAAACGTGGAAGCGAATGGAAATTCGAAGCCATGGGTGTAGGATATAAAGGCGGATTACAGTATTTTGTTGATAAATACATTTAAAACATAATAAAATGGCAATTAATTTAGAAAAAATTACCCTCGAAAAACAGGGCGACAGCCATAAAATTGACTTGTCAAAGAAAGGAGATAATTCGTCAAAAGAAATTGTTATCAACCTGAACTGGTCGCAAGGTGAAACAAAAAAAGGATTCTGGAACAAGTTACTTAGCAGTAACTCGGCTATCGACCTCGATTTAGGCTGTTTTTTTGCCCTCAACAACGGTCAGAAATCTGTAATCGATGGACTGCAATTTGCACATGGACAGGGCGGTCCTCGCAATGTTGTCACACGGCAGGGTTGTTACACCGAAGCGCCGTGGGTTTGGCACACAGGCGACGATCGTGGTGCAGCAGCAGGTTCCGGTGAAAATATTTTAGTCAATCCGCAGGGATTAGGCGAATTGAAACGCATCGTCATATATTGCTTCATCTACGACGGAGCTGCAAAATGGGCTGAGACTAATGCCGTTGCGACAATAAAAGTCCCCGACAACCCGGACATAATCGTCGAAATGGGGAAACAGTACAGCGTTCAGAAATTCTGCGCTATTGCCGAAATCCTGTTTGGAAACGACAATTCTCTTACTGTTAAGAAATTGATTTCTTTCCACAACGGACATGCAGAGTGCGACAATGCTTATAATTGGGGAATGAAATGGCAGGCAGGAAGCAAGTAATTAATTAAAAATTAAATAAATAAAGAAAATATGGCAATTAATTTAGAAAAGGGGCAAAGAGTCAATGTCAATTTGCCCAAGTTTATTGTAGGTTTGGGGTGGGACGCCAACTCGTCGAATACAGGCGAAGAATTTGATTTGGACGCCTCTGTATTTATGCTCGGAGAAAATAAAAAAATATTGTCCGACGAATATTTTATTTTTTACAACAATCTGAAATCGCCCGATGGCGCTGTCGAACATACCGGCGACAACAAAACCGGCGACGGTGACGGCGACGACGAAAGTATTAAGGTCGATTTGTCCAAAATCAGTTCGGGCGTTGCGGAGATTTGTATTGTCGTTACTATCCACAAGGCGGCGGAACGTCATCAAAATTTCGGGCAAGTCCGTAACTCGTTTGTACGTATTTATAATCCCGACAATAACGAGGAATTGTTGAAATACGAGTTGGAAGAAGATTTTTCTGTCGAAACAGCGGTCGAATTTGGCAGAATATATAAACGTAACGGCGAATGGAAATTCGAAGCGGTAGGCGTCGGTCAAAAAGGCGGTTTGGAAGATTATTTACAAAAATACGCATAAAACGAAAAAAATATGGCAATAAGATTAGAAAAAGGACAGAGAATCAATCTGGAAAAAAGCGACGGAAAAAAATTAGTCGAATTTTGCGTCGGAGTGAATTGGGGCGCAATCGAATATGAGGTCGAAGAAGCGGGATTTCTCGGATTCGGCAAGAAAAAAGTCAAGAAAACAATTGATGTCGATTTGGATTTAAGTTGTGTAATGTTCAACGCCGGACAACAACTCTGCGATCACTTGTATTCACCTTTGTATAAGCCCGAAATATTGGCAAAATTCGGACTGCCCAACGGCAAACTCGTTTCCAACAACAATGCCCTGAAACATTCGGGCGACGATCTGGAAGGCGACAAAGGCGGAGACGACGGGCTTGACAACGAAATCATTCAGGTGAACCTTAGCGCATTGAAACCCGAAGTAGAACAAATCTTTTTCTTTATCAACAACGTTGGAAAGGAAGATTTTTCGCAGATTCCTTACGCAAAAATCCGCATGTATGAAGGGACACCGTCAAAAGTATCAAGCGTTTACGCCGAATACAATGTCGCTGCCGAATCACAGTACAGCGGAAAACGAGCCTTAATCATGGCAAAACTCTATAAAAAAGGCGGCGAATGGAAATTTAACGCAATAGGCGATGCTTTCGATGATCAGTTTTTGGGGCAAACCATTCAGCGAATAATGCAGTCGTATGTCAAATAATATTTAATAATGAGAAGATTACCCGTATATTTAGTGTTGGATACATCCGGTTCGATGACCGGGGAACCGATTGAAGCGGTAAAAAATGGCGTTCAGGTGTTGATTTCGACCCTGCGTCAAGACCCGTATGCGCTCGAAACAGCGTATCTGAGCGTGATAACTTTCGACAGTTCAGCGAAACAGATCGTTCCATTGACAGAAATGTCGGCGTTCCAAATGCCCGAAATCAATGCATCGGGAGCGACATCGTTGGGCGATGCGTTGACTCTGCTCTCGAATAAAATCGACAGCGAAGTGACCCGTACAACTGCCGAAGTGAAAGGCGACTGGAAACCATTAATCTTCCTGATGACCGATGGCGGTCCAACCGACAATTGGCAAAAAGGATTATCCGAGTTTCAGAAACGAAAAGTCGGCATAATGGTTGCCTGCGCCGCCGGACAGGGCGCCGACACAAAAGTGTTGAAACAAATTACGGAAATCGTTGTGCAGCTGGATACTGCCGACAGCGCTACAATCAAAGCATTTTTCAAATGGGTATCGGCATCGGTAAGCACGGGAAGCCAGAAAGTAGAAGCAAGTGGAATCGACGTCGGCGGATTAAGCGAATTGCCCCCCCCGCCTCCCGAAGTAAATATCGTAGTGTAGAATGAGACGATTACCCGTTTATCTCCTGTTGGACACTTCGGGCTCGATGAAAGGCGAGCCGATAGAATCCGTGAAAGTGGGATTAGAATCGATGATTGCAAGTCTCCGACAAGATCCTTTTGCTTTGGAATCGGTGTATATCAGTATAATCACTTTCGACAGAGAAGTAAAACAGATTCTCCCGCTCACCGAGTTGGAGAATCTGCAACTTCCCGAAATCGTAACGCCCGATTCGGGACCGACGCATCTCGGCGCCGCACTCGAAGTCCTCTGTCAAAAAGTCGACACGGAAGTGCAATTGAGTACTCCCGAAAAAAAGGGTGACTGGATGCCTTTACTGTTCATTATGACCGACGGCAAACCATCCGATTTACAGAAATATAACCAGATGATACCGGAAATAAAAAAGCGTCATTTCGGCAGTATAATCGCATGTGCGGCAGGAGCAAAATCCGACCCTAAACCGTTAGAACTGCTGACCGATCGGGTATATTCGCTCGACACTACCGACAGCGCTACATTCCGGCAGTTTTTCAAATGGGTATCGGCGTCGGTAAGCGTCGGAAACCGAAGCATCGGAGCAAGCAACGAAATACAGTTGCCGCCCCCGCCACCGGAAGTACATACGGTGATTTAAAATTTGCATATCAAAAAAATATTATATATTTGTACCGGTTTTAAACAAAAGTAACTATATTTAATATCTTATTAAACAAATTTTTATGAGAAAAGTATTAGACAAATTTTTATTAATTTTCCTTGTGATGCCGGTATTATATTCGTGCATCAACAACAATTACGATCTGGACGATATCGACGACAGCGTCGGTTTAAGTCCTGCAATTACCTTGCCGATAGGCACTATACGCACAGGCATAATAGATTTTATCGAAGGTGCCGGAATAAGTGGCGATATTCTGGTCAAAACAACGGATACTCTTTATATTGTGTACAATGGTTCGATGTCGTTATCACCTTCAATTCCACTATTTGACTATGTACCGTCCGATATTATTTATTTTAATAACCTGCCGCCGGAGATGCCGCCCAGTATTCAATTCGGTTTTGGAGAAGGCGCCGGAAGCGTAGACATCGACGTTTTCAAAGATCTGGAAGCAAATGGTAACGTGTTGCGCCCGTCGGATCCCAGAATTTACTGTACAATACGCAATTATTTAGGCGTTGATATTGGCGTTGATATTAACGGTATCTCGTCTTACGGTGTCTCGTCTTATGGAAACGATACACTGATAAATGCAGTTTTCGGAAATGGAGTTACTTCTCATTCGATAGATGTTGGAACCGCTCCGGAGCCTGGAAAATATGCCGAACGGAAGGAGGTTTTCAACAAAAAAAATGGTGGAATGAACAGGCTGTTTCTGATTTCACCCGAACACCTGTCTTTCGATTTCAGAGTTGATCTGGACATACCCGACGACGGGTTCATAGTAAAAGACCAATATATCGACGTAGACTACAAAGTCGAAATACCAATGACTTTCGCTAAGGGCACACAACTGTCTTACGCCGACACTCTGGATTTCGATTTGAGCGGCGAAGATTTTATAAGCAACCTCGACGAATTGAGGTTATGGATAGGATATGAAAACAGTTTACGAATGTCAGTAAGTTTGGAAGTACTGTTTCTCGACAATTATAAAAAAGTAGTATCCAATATTGAAAAAAAGGAATTTAAAATGGAGGCGGCGAAAAAAGGTACGCACACTCTCTCATTCAAGCAAAGTGAATTTGAAGATGCTAAAAAAGCATCTTATATCGTTCTTAAATCCGCAATCAAAACAGACGACAACAGCGTTGAAGTCAATATCCATCCATTGGACTCCATCAGTCTGAAATTAAGCGCTTATGCAAAAATAAATATCTTAAATTAACGAAAAAGAACATGAAAACAAATTATAGAAGATACGCACACACTATTATCATTGCCATGATTGCCCTGTCTGCGGCAATAACCACTGTACCTGCGCAGGTAAACACGCTTTACTACATGAAAACGGTATCGACACGTCACGAATTAAACCCCTCGTTCCAGCCTTTGCCGAACGGATATTATTCCACAATACCGGTAGTTTCGGGTTTTTATGTCGGAGCCGGCAACAATTCACTGTCGCTCGATAATGTTCTTTATCCCAAAATGATAAATGGAGAATATAAAACTATTTGGTTCTATCATAATGAAGGCAATATCGACGATTTTTACAACAGTTTGAAGAAAACTACGAGGTTATACGCCGAAGCCGACCTTCGGCTGTTTGCATTCGGTATCAGGATGCCCCATAATTCGTACCTCACGGTCGGATTAAATACAAAAATGAACACCGGTATTTTTATACCCAAAGATCTTATAAAATTTTTCACGTACGGAACTCCTGACCCCGAAAATGGAAACTCTTTCGACCTCAGCAATCTTGGAGTCAGATCGAATGTTTATACCGAACTCGCAACAGGATATTCACGGGTAATAGACGAAAAACTGACCGTAGGCGGAAAATTTAAATTGCTCATGGGACACACTAATACAATAATGAAATTTAACAGATTCACCCTGAATGCGTCGAAAGACAAATGGGATTTCGACATAAAAGGCACGATAAATATGAGCGGTCCCTTTAAATACGAAATGGACGACCAGGAAAAAATCAACGGACTTAAATTCAGTCCAACCGACTACTTGTGTGGGTTTGGCGCTGCGATCGATCTGGGCGCTAACTATAAACTGTTCGACGACAAACTGAATGTGTCGGCAGCATTGCTCGATTTGGGATTCATCAATTGGAAAGCTAAAAATTCTGCCAATATGCCCATCGAAGGATCTTTCGACTTCGACGGGATAGATATCAATATCAAAGACGGCGACGCTAACTGGGACGAAGGATATTTCGACAATGTTATGGATAACATAGAATACTCAACGACATACAAGCCGTATGCTTCGGCTCTTGCTACCAAAGTGCTGATAGGAGCCGAATACAGTATCATGGACAATCAATTGACTTTCGGCGGACTGTCGAAAAGCACGATAATCAACAAATCGGTGTTTCAGGAAATCACCGCTTCAGCCAATTATCTTCCATTCGATTTCTTGAACTTGTCGCTCAGCTATTCGCTGTTGAACGGACGTTTCGGAACAATCGGTCTGGGCATAGGCGGACGGATGGGACCAGTCAATATCTTTATCGCCAGTGACTACTTCCCAGCAAAATATACAAAACAGTTTGTCCCGTATAAAAACAAATCAATCAATGTTCAATATGGATTTTTGTTTAATTTCGGATACAGCGCTAAAAAGAATGCCGACGACGATAAAGATGGCGTTCAAAACAGATACGACAAATGTCCCGACACTCCAGCTGATGTACTTGTCAACCAATATGGTTGCCCTGTAGAAAACGTCGCAAAACAAGACTTATAATAAGTACGCTGATGATGCAATTTTAGAAGAATTATAATGCGGGGGACAGGCAGGGAATAAAGAATGATATTAATGGGAAAGATGGAAATATTTGGTCACTAAATAATCAAATTGTTTTTGATGTCCCGGAAGAATTATTGGATGAAACCGGATTTGAATTAAATCCCGTATTACAAATATGG
>JAITKY010000188.1 GCA_031278135.1 Prevotellaceae bacterium
ATTGCTGTTATTGCTGGCAAATTTTGTTGTTTCGGCGCTTTCGATGCAGTCGTTGTCGGAAAAAATGAAAGGAGACGAAAAGGAGGAGGTATAATCATGACAACAAAAAGGAATGAATGTGTGATGACACGGAATTATAAGAATTTTTACAGACTTTTGAAAATATTATCCGACACATGCGGGATTTCGGGCGAGGATTTGAAAAACGATTTGATAAGTTCGGTTACGCTCAATCGCACAACTCATCTGGGCGCGATGGATGATATGGAATATTCATTAATGATAGGAGCAATGGAGGCGGAAATCAAAGACGGTAAAAATAAAACGGGGGACTTGTGGCGTAAACGCGTTATGGGTTCGATTGGCGGCTGGATTAGAATCGCCAATGTAGAGGTCGAAGGCAACGAGGCGGTTTTTATCAAAAAACTTGCGTGCCGCGCTGCTGGCGATGGGATAAAGGATTTTAATAAAATCCCTGTGAATAAATTGCGTGCAATTTATTATGAGTTTCTGAATAAACAGAAAATTGCAAAAAATGTGAGTAAAATTAATTAATTAAATTGATATAAGATGAAAAAGGTATCAAAAGAAAGCCCAAAAACGGGCAAAAAAAGCCTGACAATTGAAGAGATAACACAATTGTACAGGACGTATGCAGACGCCGAAAAAACGGCGAAAGAATCTGCCGAGCCGTACAGGAAACTTATTCTTGATTACGCTCGTGAACACCCCGATAAATTCGACGGTCGCACGTTGAAGCTTCCAAATGGGGTGCGTGTCGAAATCCGCGTGACGGAAAAATCGGAATTTGACGAAGGTAAGGTCAGTCTGGAATGGTTGTCGGACGCCATCGACGCCGGCCTTGGCGATGCTGTCAGCGTCAAAATCGACGGCAAGGCGCTCGGAACTAAACTCGACAAGTCGCAAAATGCGCTGTTGAAAAAAATCGGTTATGCTACTGTCGAAAAAGAAACGTATGCGGTGTGTATTAATTCGTAAAATTTTGGGATATGGGAAAAATTAAAAAAAAGGCGGTACCGGATCTCCGGCAGATACACGATTTGGCAAATGTTGTTATTGATTCTGATTGTGACAACAGTCAGAAAACAATAATACTCCTCTCGGTGGGAGAGCAAATTTCCGCCTCCGTTGGCGGTACTGAGAGTCGTATAGCGAAATTGTTATACGACACGGCGAAACGAAGCCCTGCGTTCGGTAACATAATTGTTGCAGTCGCAGAGATTCTGCAAGAGGAGGAAGTTATACCATTTAAACAGTAACGATGCAGGCAGTTGATTTCTGTTATTTTTGCAATGCGCCGCTCTCCGACAACGAAAAACGTTTCGGAGAGTGTCGCTGTTGCGGCGCAATCTGGACGTCTGTGCAATGTGATGTGTGCGGGGACTGGTTTGATAACGAACTTGCCGAATACGACGACGAAACAAACAGGCGTGAATGTCCGGATTGTCGGGATTGGTTGCCATTTTAAGAGTTTAACAATGAAAGAGTTTCTAATGACAAGTCCACAATTCGAGGGCGAAATTGAATTCGCTTACAACGATGCCGGCGGTTTAATCCGGCTGGATATTCGCGCGAATTTGAATCCTGCACAATACCAGTATATCGTTAAAAATTTGCCGTCGTCTGTATCCGGATTAATGGCGTTTAAAGAAAATTTAAAAGCTATTAAATCGCCCGCCGATATTCGTGAAGTTGTCCGGAAAATCGATTTCGATGTCTTTTGGGATAGATATTTTGCAGGCCGGAATAAGGATAATAGCAGTAAGAAAAAAGCGCGTGCAAAATGGGAACGTATGTCGCGCGCCGACCAGTTGAAGGCGTACCAGTATATCAATAAGTACCTCGCCGGACTTGGCGCCGGTATCGGAATAAAATATGCGGAAACGTATTTAAACAGCGAATTATGGAATAATTAATACTCGCACCGTACTGCGAGGCTTTTTCTTGTAAATCATATCTATTTTGGCGCAGGGTACGGACTGCGCTTTTTTAAAACGAACCGAAATGAGAATAAAATTAAAGGGGAAAAATGAATTTGAAGCGTTCAAAACGATAGCTAAAATAATACAGATAGAACTTATCGGGCGGGAAACTCCTACAGACTTGTTCAAGTTGAAATCAATTGAAAAATTGATAATGAAACTGATGCAAATTGCATTACGGCATGGGCAATTCGGGAAAAAAATTAGCGTTAATATCGACGAATTACAGTGTATAGTGCTGTATGAGATGCTCCAGGAAATTCCACTATATGTCTACGAAATGCAGCTGGCAAACTGCATAATTGCTCAAATTGAACAACAGTATAATAACGAACGTGCATTAAGAATGTCGTCGATAAATAGAACGTAATTACGACTGATTTTTTTATAAAAAATGCGTATTTCGTTTTGAAAAAAATGTGTATTTCGTTTTGAGGATTATAGATGTTACTGCCAGTAATAATAAAATATATGCTTTATATTATATTGTGGAAATCCTATTTTACTCGAGCCGTCGCAAGAACCGTTTAAAACGGATTTTGGTACGGTATAATGTTTGTTTTCAGGGCTATTGGTTTTATTTTTTTTAAATTAGTTACTACGTTATCATATCTTCCGGATTAATGTTAAACAATTGAAAAATCTTTT
>JAITKY010000238.1 GCA_031278135.1 Prevotellaceae bacterium
CTTGTGTCTAAGAGGTTTTTTCTTCGTGGAGCATATCGGATTCGAACCGATGACCTCTTGCATGCCATGCAAGCGCTCTAACCAGCTGAGCTAATACCCCTTAGCGTTTACGAACGACAACAGATTAACCTTCGTGCAAATCGTACTCAAAACCTTCCATTATTGGATTATGCAGCGTTTTGGAACAAATTTCGTTAACTATTGTCATAGCCTTTTCCTTGTTTGTTGCCTCTATTTCCAAAGTAATATGTTTTCCTATTCGCACATTTTGCACATCCGAGTATCCCAAGCCGGTTAAAGTCATTCCAACTGCTTTTCCCTGTGGATCGAGCAGGGCTTTCAACGGCATAACATCAATTTCTGCAATAAATTTCATAGAATAAACTATTTAACAGTTATTTAATTTTAAATTTTGTCATTTTTAATGCTGTATGAGCGGCCTCTATTCCTTTGTTGCCATACTGACCGCCCGAACGTTCGGCAGCTTGTTCAAGCGTATTAACAGTCAGAATGCCAAAGATTACCGGTATTTTCACCGACAGTCCGACCTGTAATATTCCTTGTGTTGCTGCCTGACAAACGTAATCAAAATGAGGTGTTTCACCTTTGATAACACAACCAAGGCAAATCACTGCATCGGGGTTATAGTTCATAGCTGCTGCCTGTGCAGCCAACGGGAGTTCGAAACATCCCGGAACAGTCTCTATTATAATATTTTTGGAAGATACATCCTTCTTTTGCAATTCATCGATAGCACCGGTCAGAAGATTTTGGGTGATTTCGCTGTTCCATTCCGAAACAATCACTACAAATCTTTTTCCCTCTCCCGAAGGAATAACGCCTTTTATTTCCGACAAATTATGTAAGGATGATACCATTTGAACTATTTAGATGCTAATATTTTAACTCGTTCTATATATTTGTCGATAATGAGGGCTTCGTTGCTTTCGGGATATTTGTATTTGATTTCCTCGTAAAGTACGAGAGCCTTCGAATATTGCTCAAGTTTTTCGTACACAGTAGAGGCTTTCATCAAATACGAAGGCGACGCCAGATTGTCTTTTTTATACGCTGCCTGTTCGAAATATTTCACTGCTTTCTCTAAATCGCCTAATTCGACGTAGCAATTCCCGATGTTTGCCAACGCACGGGAAGCAAAAATTTCGTCGTCGGACTTAAATTTACCGAAATAGTTGATTGCCCGTTCGTATTCTCCCAATTTCAAGCAACAAATGCCGGCATAAAAATTTGCGAGATTTCCCGAAGGAGTAGAACCGTAATCTTCTGCTATCGTCGCAAAGCCCGGCGCCAACATACCTTGTCCTTCCAACGCCAGTCGAAAAGAATCTTTTTCAAAATAGTTTTGTGGAATAATCATCTGATCCACAGCTTCCTTCTTCAAAGGTTTGGAAACAAACTCTATATATCCGACATAACCTCCAATAATAAGAACCAGTCCTCCTATTGTATAAATCAAAATATTTTTATATTCCTTGAAGAAATTTTCAATTTTATGAATCCCTTCGACTATCTCGACAACCGGCTCTTTTTGCTCTTTGTCCTTGTTATTCTGTTTTTTACCTGACATATTTATATCTTTTTTTTCGTTAAAAAGTTGCGCAAAAGTAATCTTTTTTTTTCAATTGGTGAAATATTTTGTTAAAAAAAACAGTAAATTGTTGTTTCCACTACCGCTATACAGGACTTTTCTTCCTCATTTATTGAGATATAAGAAATTTTGGAAACAGAATATTTTTTTTCTGAAACGGTTTTATTTTCGATTACCTGACGAACTTCGGACAGGTCAATTCTTCAGCAGAAAAATAAATATTGTTCATACTTATATTGTTCATACTTATATACCAATTTACATTTTCCTGTTTTCACATTAAACAATTCTCACCGCTCCTTTATCTGCCGAACTCACCATATTTGAATATGCTTTCAGTGATTTTGAGATTTTTCGTTTTCTGACCGGCGGAGTGAATGCGTCTTTACCCCTGTTTTCTTCTTCTGTGCGACGCTGTTGCAGTTCTTCGTCGGAGACGATTACGTTGATGGTACGGTTCGGGATGTCGATGTCGATGATGTCGCCGTCACGGACGAGGGCGATATTTCCACCGGCGGCGGCTTCGGGCGAGACGTGCCCTATCGACAGTCCCGATGTGCCACCGGAGAAACGACCATCGGTTATCAGGGCGCATTCTTTTCCTAAATGTTTTGATTTGATGTACGATGTAGGATAGAGCATCTCCTGCATACCCGGTCCGCCTTTAGGACCTTCGTAGATAATCACAACCACGTCGCCTTCGACCACTTTGCCCGAGAGTATTCCCTCGCATGCGGAATCCTGCGAATCGAAGACCTTTGCCGTTCCCTTGAATTTCAGGATACTTTCGTCCACTCCGGCGGTTTTGACTACGCAACCGTCCTGCGCAATATTGCCTTTTAGTACCGCTAATCCGCCGTCTTTACTGTATGCGTTTTCAAGATTTCGTATGCACCCTGCGATTCTGTCGTTGTCAAAACTCGTGAAATAAGAAAATTGCGTGCCTAACGAAAGATTGAATTTCCTTCCGGGCGACGATTTATACCTTTTAATATACTCTTGTTTCGACGATTTTTCGTTGATGCCGTACAATTCGATTGCCTCCTTTAACGTCAGACCATCAACACGTTTCGCCGACACATCGACCAACCCGCCTTTCGACAGTTCTGCCATGATTGAAATTATCCCGCCGGCACGGTTAACATCCTGGACATAATACTTGTTTGTGTTCGGAGCGACCTTGCAGAGACATGGCGTTTTTCGTGACAACGTGTCAATATCGTCCATTGTGAAATCGACGCATGCTTCCTGCGCTATAGCCAGAAGATGCAGTACGGTATTTGTCGAGCCGCCCATTGCGATATCCAAAGTCATAGCGTTTAAGAATGCTTTTCGTGTAGCAATGTTTTTTGGCAGCGTCGATTCGTCGCCTTTGAGATAATAACGTAACGCATTTTGAACAATCAGTTTTGCAGCGTCTTCGAACAGTTTTTTTCTGTTGCGATGAGTAGCGACGATTGTACCATTTCCGGGCAACGCCATCCCGATTGCTTCGTTCAGGCAGTTCATCGAATTAGCGGTAAACATTCCCGAACATGAGCCGCAGGTAGGACAAGCCGATTGTTCGATTTTCCGGATTTCCTCGTCGCTGACAAATGAATCCGCTGCTCGCACCATTGCGTCGATCAAGTCCAAATGTTTACCGTCGAGTATTCCGGCTTCCATTGGACCACCCGACACAAACACAGCGGGAATATTCAGCCTCATCGCCGCCATCAACATTCCAGGCGTTATTTTGTCACAGTTACTTATACAAATCATAGCGTCGGCTCGATGTGCATTGACCATATATTCGACACTGTCGGCAATCAAATCTCTCGATGGCAGCGAGTAAAGCATTCCGTCGTGTCCCATTGCAATGCCATCATCGATTGCGATAGTATTAAATTCGGCGGCAAAACATCCCGCTTCTTCGATTATCTTCTTAATCTCCTGTCCGATATTGTGTAGATGAACATGTCCCGGAACAAACTGCGTAAACGAATTAGCGATAGCGATAACAGGTTTTCCCATCTGTTTTTCGCTCATTCCGTTGGCTTTAAGCAATGCTCTTGCGCCTGCCATTCGTCGTCCTTCCGTTATCGCCGCGCTTCTTAAAGGTATCTTCATGATTCGTTGTTATTTAATTAATTATATTTTCGAGCGAAGTATCGTACAGTTTTCTGAAATCGCTGATAAACCCGAAAGATGTATCATCAACCCGTATTTCCGACTTGGTCACATGTCCAAGCGTAGAAATTGGCACGTTGTAATGGCTGACAAAATCGATGAAAGCCGCTTCCCTCGAAGCAGATACCGATACGACAACCCTGCTTTGCGATTCGCCGAACAGGAATGCATCCTGTCTTATTTCGGCGTCGGAAGTGATGTCGAAACCGAAATTTTCGGGCATCGCCGATTCGAGCAGGGCGATGAACAGTCCTCCGTCGGAAACATCGTGAGCGCTGTGAATAATGTTATTGACGATTAAGGCTTTAATCAGTCGCTGTACCTCATATTCTTCGTCGAGATCGAAATGAGGTGCGGGTGATTCTTTCACTTTGTGATAACTGTAGAGATATTCCGATGACGAAATATCGTTGTACGAACGTCCGATAAGGTAAATCATGTCGCCTTTTTTGCGGAACGACAAGGTTGTCTGATATTTCTTATCCTGCAAGATCCCCAACATTCCTATTGTCGGTGTTGGGAAAACGGCTTCTGTTTTGCCTGCGATTTCCGACTGATTGTAGAAACTCACATTTCCGCCTGTCACAGGCGTTCCGAATTTGAGACATGCTTCGCTCATACCTTTCACCGTTTCGACAAATTGCCAGTAAATTTCGGGATTATAGGGATTTCCGAAATTGAGACAGTTGGTTATTGCACAAGGATCGCCTCCCGAACAAACAACGTTACGCGCTGCTTCCGATACGGCAATCATTGCGCCGATTCGAGGATTCGCCTTAACATAGCGTGAGTTACAATCGACCGTCAGAGCGAGGGCTTTTTTCGAGTTCTTTATTGAAACTATAGCTGCATCCGATGGAATATTGGTACTCATATTCACGGTACGAACCATAGAATCATACTGTTCATATACCCATCTTTTCGATGCGATATTCGGATGTCCGGCAAGGAAAAGCGCTATTTCCCTCAGGTTCGAAGGCTCGGAAATATTTTTTATTTTGAACTTGGCATATTCCTTAATATATGCGGGTTCGGTGTATTCTCTATCGTACTGTGGAGCGCCTCCGCCCAACGCCAGCGACGACGCGGGAACTTCGGCAACAAGTTCTCCATTATACTTGAACAGAAGTTTATCGTCTTCAATAACTTCGCCGATGATGGCGCATTCCAGATCCCATTTTTCGAAAATCGCTTCGACAATATTTTCCTTTCCTTTTTCGACCACAGCCAACATTCGTTCCTGCGATTCGGAAAGCAGTATCTCCCAAGCTTCCATGTTTTTTTGACGAAGGGGGACTTTCGACAGATCGATTTTCATTCCGCATCTGCCCCGTTCCGACATTTCGGAGGTTGAGCAGATGATTCCGGCAGCACCCATATCCTGCATCCCGACCAATGCGCCGCTATCGCGCAGTTCGAGCGAGGCTTCGAGCAACAGTTTTTCCATAAATGGATCGCCAACTTGAATCGACGGTATGTCGTCGGACGAATCTTCGGTGATGTTGGCAGAAGCAAACGATGCTCCGTGAATACCGTCTTTGCCCGTTAACGAACCGATGATATACACCGGATTGCCAACTCCCTGTGCTGTCGCCGAAATAGTGTTGCCGATTTCGACCAAACCCACCGACATAGCATTGACCAAAGGATTTATCGTGTAACATTCGTCGAAAGCCACCTCGCCTCCGACAACGGGAACACCAAAACAGTTTCCGTAATCGCCTATTCCCTTAACTACTCCACGTATCAACCGTTTATTGTGTTCTTCGGCGGGCATTCCGAAGCGCAACGAGTTTAACTGTGCAATCGGACGCGCTCCCATAGTGAAGATGTCGCGATTGATTCCTCCGACACCTGTCGCCGCTCCCTGATATGGCTCGACAGCGCACGGATGATTGTGTGATTCAATCTTGAATGCACAAGCGATGCCATCGCCGAGGTTTACCAGCCCCGCATTTTCGCTTCCCGCTTCCGCCAACAGGTGTTCACCCGTTCGCGGCAAGGTCTTCAACCATTTGATTGAATTTTTGTAAGACGCATGTTCCGACCACATTGCGGAATATATGTTTAATTCCGTGAAATTAGGCGCCCGTCCCAAAATCCTCTGTATCGAATCTAACTCTTCCGGTAAAATACCGAGTTCTTTCGCAGTTTTGTAATTGACTTCTTGCATATTGTACTATTTTTTATGATGACAAAGGTATATATTTTAGTTCAGATAACATTTAAAAATATTTAAAAAGATTGTGATTCAATGGATTCTATCTGTCATTTTTTGAGATTTGAGAACACAAATGAT
>JAITKY010000031.1 GCA_031278135.1 Prevotellaceae bacterium
ATGGAAATACGAATTACAAAAATTTGTCAACGAAACAAGATTGACCATAGAAGTAGTACATTTTCCTCCCGGTACAAGTAAATGGAACAAGATAGAACACCGATTATTTTCTTATATATATATATATATATATATATATCAAAAAATTGGCGTGGGCAACCATTAATAAGTTATCAGGTAATCGTAAGTCTTATAGCTAACACTATGACAACAACAGGATTAGTAAAAGTGTCCTGTGAAATAGATGATAAACAGTATGAAACAGGTATAGGAATTACGGATGAACAATTAGCTGAATTAAATATTTGTCTAAATGAATTCCACGGCGAATGGAATTACAAAATTATACCAGAATAAGGTCATGTTATTTCGTAACAATTCCTTTGTGGGAAAATTGGTTATAAATTGTTTGTGTGCAACATCTGACATATTGAAATACACTCAAACAGTCTTTTTTTTACAGGAAAAGAAAAATATTTGTATCTTTGCGCGGTCATTTGTACAAATTTTGAAATATATAAAATGGAAAAAGAATTGATATTTGAAACTGTGCTGTCGGCTTCCGACAAAATTGCGTTTATCGAACGTGCAAAAAGCAACAGGGATACACATATTCCCTTGCAAAAATTATTTTTCAGGCAGTAATCGAACAGGGTTATAAAAGTTTCTATCCTTAATGAATTTTGAAAAGATAAAAGACGACGTCAAGACAAAGGCGCGAATGGGCAAAATCGTTACTGCTCACGGTATTATCAACACGCCGGTATTTATGCCTGTGGGAACTGCCGGGACGGTGAAAGGCGTTTTCCACAAAGAACTTGAAGACGATATCAAAGCGCAGATTATTCTGGGAAACACGTATCATTTATATCTTCGTCCGGGATTGGAGACCATTAAAGAAGCGGGAGGACTTCACCGCTTTGTGTCGTGGGACAAGCCGTTGTTGACCGACAGTGGTGGATTTCAAGTATTTTCACTGGCAGCAAACCGCAAAATCACTCCCGAAGGCTGTACTTTCAGGTCGCATATCGACGGGTCGAAACATTTTTTTTCTCCCGAAAACGTTATAGATATTCAGCGAGTTATCGGCGCCGACATAATAATGGCGCTCGACGAATGTCCTCCGGGAACATCGGATTATAATTATGCAAGTAAATCGTTGACACTCACTCAGCAATGGCTCGAAAGATGTCTGAAACGGTTCGACGAAACAGAATCGCTTTACGGATACGAACAGACTGTCTTTCCGATAGTTCAAGGCTGTGTATATCCCGAATTACGCCGAAAAGCGGCGGAACATGCCGTGTCGTTCAATCGTGACGGTTATTCGATTGGCGGATTGTCGGTTGGAGAACCGGCTGAGACGATGTACGAAATGATAGAAGTCGTCAATTCAATTCTTCCGGACGACAAACCACGCTATCTGATGGGTGTTGGGACGCCGGTAAATATTCTCGAAGGAATATCGCGTGGAATCGATATGTTTGACTGCGTAATGCCTACCCGAAACGGCAGAAATGGAATGCTTTTTACTTCGGAAGGCATCATAAACATCAGAAACAAACAGTGGGAAAGAGATTTTTCACCAATAGATCCCAACGGTTTTTCATTTGTCGATAGATATTATTCTAAGGCATATTTGCGGCATCTGTTCATTTCGAAAGAAATGTTGGGCGCACAAATAGCAAGTATTCATAATCTTGCATTTTATCTGCAACTCACCGAAGATGCCCGAAACAAAATCAGCGAAGGCGTATTCGATGGATGGAAAAAAGCAATGATACCAAAACTAATGAACAGGTTTAAGGGATATGAATGATAAGATTTATGTAATATTGAAACATGAAATAAAGAATAAAGATTACTAAAAAAATTATAGAATGAATAAAAAAAGTATGTTTACATTTTTTCTAACCTTGGGCTTTGCATTTACGATGCAGGCTCAGGTTGGAAAAAGTTATGGATTCGGGCAGCGGCCCGAAAATCTCCGGAGTCTCGCACAACAGTTTGCTGCTCCCGCCGACGACTATAAGCCACACGCATGGTGGCACTGGCTCGGTACAAATTACTCGAAAGAAGGAATGACCCTCGATTTGCAGGCGATGAAAGAAGCCGGTATTGGCGGAGTGGTTGTGTTCAACGCTCCCTCGTGGTTAGATCCTGCCAAAAACCCGTGGCAACACCAGACTTATCGCAGTGTCACCTACTGGGACGCTTTGCAGCATGCACTTGCTGAAGCTAAAAGGCTCAACATGACCGTCGGGATACATAACACTCCCGGATGGTCAACCACCGGCGGACCATGGGTGTTGCCTGAAGACGGAATGCAGGCGGTCGCTTACAGCAAAACGCCCGTGAAAAGCGGTGCAAAAGTCAAAACGGCTCTTCCAAATCCATGTGAAGACGCCAAAACGGCACAATACTTCAAAGATGTCGCCGTCATTGCTGTGCCCGCAAACAAAGACATTGCCACAGACGAAATAATCGACATTTCGCAACACATGGACGCAAACGGCGTTTTAGAATGGCAGGCGCCGGCAGGAGAGTGGACGATTTACCGTGTCGGGCATTTTCCGACTATGACACACTCGCATCCGACTCCCGACGACGTTGCTGAATACGCACTCGAAGCCGATAAAATGAATCCCACAGCGACTGTAAAGCACTGGAACAATGTTCTGAATCCTTTCATCGATCGCTTTGGAGATTACATCGGCACAACATTCAAGTACATCTGGATCGACAGTTATGAAGCCGGCGATCAGAACTGGTCGCCGAATTTCCGTGCCGAATTTATCCGCATCAAAGGTTACGACCCGGTGTTTCAACTTGTGATGGCGGACGTGCGTGGCGACAACATCATTTCCCCAAAATATTACGGACTGCATTATCCCGAAAACGCCGCCCCCGAAACAAGACGTTTCCTGCGTGATCATGCCGAAGTAGTTAACCGTCTGTTTCTCGACTGTTTTCGAATCGGTAAGGAGATGGTGAACAAAACCGGATTTACGCTTTGTTGGGAACCGTATTGCAGTTGGGGAGAAGGACCGTTCGACATGCGCGAAGGCGTTAGTATAGCCGATATTCCCGTTACTGAATTTTGGATACATAGCGGCGATATCCTTGGCAACGAGACTCTTGCGAAAGCCTCGTCCGCCAGCAAAAAGCGTATCATCGGCGCCGAAGCATTCACTGGAATGGAGGCGACATGCAAATATACGGAGACACCGCAAATGTTAAAGCACCCTGCTGATATGGGGTACTCTTACGGTGTCAATATGTATTTCCTGCATTCGTGGGCACACAATCCTTTCCCCGACAAATACCAGCCCGGATTTTCTTTTGCGCATTACGGCACTCATTTCAGTCGCAATCAGACATGGTTCGAACCCGGAAAGGCTTTTTTCACGTATCTCGCACGTTGTCAGATGCTTTTACAGCAAGGATCGTTCGTTTCGTTAAATGGAGAAGTGCTTCGCCGCAGCACTCCCGAAGCCGAAATATTCTTTGTACGCAACACCGGCGGCGCTCAACTGAAAGTTCTTGAATTTCCTGTTACCGACCGTGTCCCGGAGTTGTGGGATGCTTACGAAGGCGTTATCAAGAGCGCAGAACAATGGAGTCAAAATGATAACAAGACAACTATATCGCTCGCAATGGGCGAAGATGCGTCGATATTCGTCATTTTCCCCGCCCACAAAACCAGCTATGCAAAACTTCCGGTACGAAAAGAGACGAAGGCGACTGTTGATATTCTTGGCGGCAAATGGACAGTTCTATTCAAACCCAAAACTGGAGAAGAGCCATTCAGCAGAACATTTTCGTCGCTTGTCGATTTTAGTAAACAGGACGACGACGACGTCAAATATTTTTCGGGAACAGCAGTGTATGAGACAACAATACAGATGAAATCGTCGGATTTGTCGGCAAACAGGGCTGTAACATTAAATATCGACGAACTGTATGATATTGCGGAAATCGAAGTAAACGGGAAAAAAGCGGGCGTATTATGGCATCCGCCTTATCGAGCCGACATAACGGCATACCTGAAATCGGGCGCCAACACTCTGAAAATCCACGTGACAAATACATGGATCAACCGCTTAATCGGTGACGAGCAGTATCCCGAAGATTTCGAATGGACAGATAAAAATCAGGGTTTGCGGGCAATGACGGGTTTACCGGAATGGTTCGTGAAAAACGAGCAGCGTCCCGTAAAAGAACGGAAAACGTTCATCCCATGGTATTATTATAACAAAGACTCGCCGCTTCAACCGGCTGGATTAATCGGTCCGGTAACATTGCGCAGACAGGAATTTTGACCGACCTCACAGGTTTATAAGCAGAAGACCCTTCTAAAAATGTATGCTTTTTTTAACTGCAAAGTCGCATAAGGCACGAAATTTTTGTGTTAATTATGTGGCTTTGTTGTTATATTCTTTTTAGGATGTGTAAAAAAAATTTATATTGCGGTGTACAGCAAGCAAAAAGTCCGAAGACTGAGACTCCAATCTGATGGAAAGCATGATCTGTGCACTGTATTTGGTGTCCTCACGGAAATTTTGTTGTACATCCATACTTTTTGTCATCGTTGTGATTAAAAAAAATTGTATACTTTTGCCTCGTGATTTAAATTGTAAAAAGTTATATAATATGGCATTAATTAAGTCTATTTCAGGGATAAGAGGGACTATCGGCGGGCAACCGGGCGAGGCTTTGACTCCTTTGGATATTGTTAAATTTGCGGGGGCCTATTCCGTGTGGATTAAGGAAAGGCGCAAAACGTGCGGACGACTGAAAGTTGTTGTCGGCAAAGATGCCCGTCTTTCGGGAGATATGGTGAATCGATTGATTTCCGGAACATTGATCGCTTCGGGAGTAGATGTGATCGATTTAGGACCGGCGACAACCCCTACAGTGGAAATGGCTGTAACGGGGCTTCATGCTGACGGCGGCATCATTCTCACTGCAAGTCATAACCCGAAACAGTGGAACGCTTTGAAACTGCTGAACGAACAAGGCGAATTTCTAAGCGACGCCGACGGAAAAGCATTGCTGGCAATTGCCGGAAAAGCGGAATTTAATTTTGCCGAAGTCGATAATCTCGGACAAATAACTTACAACGACACATATACCGACGAGCATATCAAGGCTGTGTTGAAGTTACCTTTGGTGGACATCGACGCTATCTACAGAGCGAATTTCAAGGTAGTAGTCGATGCGGTAAATTCGGTGGGAGGAATTGCAATCCCGAGATTATTAACGTCTCTGGGCGTTCATGTCGTTGAATTGAACTGCACGCCCGACGGACAGTTTCCGCATAATCCGGAACCGCTTCCGGAAAATTTGACGGAGATTGCCGGCGTCGTATCCCGACAGGACGCTGATTTGGGAATAGTTGTCGATCCAGATGTTGACAGGTTGGCGCTCGTTTGCGAGGACGGTTCGTTTTTTGGCGAAGAATACACTTTGGTTGCAGTAGCCGACTATGTGCTTGGAAAAACCGCCGGCAACACCGTGTCGAATCTTTCATCGTCGAGAGCGTTGAAAGATATCACCGAAAAACATGGCGGTCAATACTTTTCTTCGGCTGTCGGCGAAGTGAACGTCGTCGCCGAAATGAAACGGGTAAATGCAGTCATTGGCGGCGAAGGAAACGGCGGAGTGATTTATCCCGAACTGCATTATGGACGCGACGCTTTGGTTGGCGTAGCGCTGTTCCTTTCGCTTCTTGCGCAAAAAAAAATAAAATGTTCGGAACTGAGAGCGCAATATCCCGATTATTTTGTATCGAAAAACAAAATCACGCTTACTCCCGATACCGATATCGACAAGATTTTGCAAAAAGTAAAAGATAAATATTCGTCGCACCGTATTTCGGATATCGACGGTGTGCGAGTCGATTTCAACAGCGAAAAGAAATGGGTGCATCTCCGGAAATCAAACACCGAACCGATAATCAGGATATACGCCGAAGCGCCATCCGAAAAAGATGCCTCGACGCTGGCAAAACAGGTGATGGAAGTTATAAACGATGAACGATAAAATTGTCAGTAATGAAAAATGTTTATTTAATATTAATTATATTGTCTGTTTCGTGTAAACAGGCTGTTAATACAGAGAATAATATGGAAAAATATATTCCGGCAACGGTAGTTGATGAAACTGTTAAAGAGATAGAATCGAAATATCCTCATGCAGATAAAGAACTCATCCGTAGAGGAGTGAAATTGACAGGCGACTTTTGGATTGCTGCCGATGGTTCTGCCGATGATTTTAAGGCGTTTTGCGTCAATAATTACAGTGAAGATAAAAAGCCGCTGTTAGACCGTTTTGCAAAAAATATGGAGACTGTTTTCGGTCGTTTCAGTCAGATTTCGAAAGAGATGCAGTTTCCCGTACATGTAGGAAACGAGCCTCTGCTCTCGATAGACGAAATTTTTGCTTCGTGGTCGCCATTTGCGCATGTCAACGACGACTGGTTCGATAATAAACTTGCGATGATATTGCATCTCAACTTTCCTTATTATTCGTTGGACGAAAGGAATGGCAAGGGTTTGCAGTGGACAGCCGATGAAAATGCAGCCGTAAATCTCGGATTACATTTTGCTTCACGAACGCCGGGCAAGTTGCAACAGGAAGCCGGTGAAATCGCCACACGCGCCGAATTGTATATCAGCAACTACAATATTTATATGCACAATATTGTCGATGAAAACGGCAAACGATATTTCCCCGAAGATATGCGACTTATCTCGCATTGGGGGTTGCGCGACGAACTGAAAAGCAACTACGCCGATAAATCGGAAACAGGGCTTTTGAAACAAAAACTGATATACGATTTAATGACCAGAATCATTTATCAGGAAATACCACAGGAACTGATAAATGCCAAAGGGAATGACTATTGTCCAACAAATAACAGGTTTTTCAAAGACGGACAGGAAACGGCATTCGAGCGCGAAAAAGATGTCCGATATGCTTTTTTGCTCGAAGTATTTCGTAGCGCCAAAGCGATGGATAAATATTCGCCTTTGTATCCCGACGCCATAAAACGCGCCTTCGATCAGGGATTGGAGATGACTTTCGAAGAAGTCGAAACGATGTTCACGACTTTTCTGTCAGCTGCTGTAAGCAAAGAGGTTGGAAAAATTATCCGCGAACGCTTGGGACGTCCTCTGCAACCGTACGACATTTGGTACGACGGGTTCAAGACGCGCAGTTCGATAAGCGACGAAGAGTTATCGTCGAAAACTTCCGGACTGTTTCCAGATGCGAAAGCGCTGGAAAAACATCTTCCCGATATTCTTCAACACCTGGGATATACAAAGGAACGCTCCGAAGCAATATGCCGGTATGTCGCCGTCGATGCAGCCAGAGGGTCGGGACATGCTATGGGCGCTTCGATGAAAGACGACATTTCGCGGTTGAGAGTACGGATACCGGAAACGGGGCTTAACTACAACGGTTTCAACATCGCCATGCACGAATTTGGTCATAACGTCGAACAAACGGTCAGTCTCTACGACGTTGATAATTATCTCAACAGCGGAATCCCAAACACTGCTTTTACTGAGGCTCTTGCCTTCCTGTTCCAGAAACGCGACCTCGATGTGCTGGGATTTAAGGAAAACAACCCCGACAAAGCAAAATTCACTGTCATGGATAATTATTGGAATGCTTTCGAAATCATGGGTGTAGCGCTTGTCGACATGTACGCGTGGAAATGGATGTATGCCAATCCCAACGCAAAACCCGGCGACCTGAAAACAGCAATAATAAACATCGCTAAAGACGTGTGGAACAAATACTATGCTCCGGTATTCGACGTCAGCGACAGTCCGGTTCTGGCTGTTTACTCTCACATGATCAGTTATCCTCTTTATCTGGCAGCATATCCGGTTGGTCATCTTATCGAATTTCAACTGGAACAGCATCTGGAAGGCAAAAATTTCGCAGCCGAAATCGACCGGATATTCAGCATTGGACACTGCGCTCCAAACGTTTGGATGACAAAAGCCACCGGAAAAAAACTCTCTGTCGAACCGTTCATCCTCAGCACACAGACGACACTAAATCTGTTTAATTAGTGTCTTTTGTGTGCTATATCAGAATTTTTGTATAATTTTGCGCATGTTTTATTCGAAAAAAAATGAATGCATGAAAGTTAGAATAGTTTACCTTTTCTTGTTATCGTTAATTGTTGTTGGCTGTTCTACAAGCCGTAACACGTATTTCAGTCGTAAGTATCACGATTTGACGGCATATTATAATGTATATTTCAACGGTCGGGAAAGTTTGAAGCAGGCGTCCAAAAAGGCGGAAGCGATAGAATCGCAAAATTTCGATGAAATATTGCCCGTTTTCGCTTTCGAATACGAACAGGTTGCGGGTTTAGTGTCCGGAGAAATGCAACGCACTATCGACAAGGGAGATAAAACCGTAACAAAACATTCTATCACTGTCAAACCAAAGAGAAAAAAGAACATGACCAGAGAACAGCGAGAATTTTACAACAAGAAAGAATTTAACCGCTTTGTCGATGACGCTCACCTGATTACGGGAAAAGCTCACGCATATATGCACGAATACGCTGTGGCTGAAGAAAAATTCACTTTTATAACCACCGAATATCCCAAAGAAACAAGCGCTTACGAAGCACAGGCGTTTCTGGCGATCGTACTTGCGCAGGACAAACAATATGTCAAAGCTGAAGATTTGTTAGTGTCGCTAACACGAAAAAAAATATTACCCGAAAGATCGAACCTCTGATAAATGAGGCTTTTGCCGATTTGTATATCAAGCAGGGAAAATATCAGGAAGCCATTCCTTATTTGGAGAAAGCCCTCAAACGCGCTAAAGGTAAAAATAAAAAAATCCGTTTCCACTTCATTCTGGGACAGTTATATCAAAAAACGAATAACAATTCCAAAGCAGTAGAACATTTTGCGAAAGTCCTGAAAAAGAATCCGCCATATCTCACCGCTTTCAGCGCCGAAATGGCTATGGCTTACACTTATGATCCTAAAACTCAAAGAGGCAATATCCGTAAAATTCTGGAAAAAGCGTTGAGAAACGAACAAAACGCAAACTATCACGACCAGATATATTACGCTTTTGCAAAGTTGGAAGAGACGGAAGGAAATATCCCCGAAGCGATACAGTATTACCGTAAATCCATATCTGCGACGGGTGTCAATACGAGGCAAAAAGGGCTGTCGTATCTGGCTTTGGCTGAATATCATATCAAAGACGGCGACTATGTCAACGCGTACACATGTTACGACAGTTCTGCGATTATGCTTGGCGCCGACCATTCGCTGTATGAGGAAGTGTCGTCGAAAGCCGGTAAATACAGGAAGTTAGCCCTAAATATGAAAATCGTAGAACGTGAAGACGGTTTGCAGAAACTTGCAAATATGTCGCAGGAAGATTTGGACAACTTGATAGACGAAAGAATACAACAGGCTGAAAACGAAAATAAAAGAATCGCCGAAGAACAAACGCGATTAGAAAAGTTAAAAGCAGATATCGATGCGCAATCATCTCAGGGACAATGGTATTTCTATAATCCGACATCGCTCGAACTCGGTAAGACCGATTTCGAAATGAGATGGGGACAACGAAAACTCGAAGATAACTGGCGGCGTAAAAACAAGGGAATACAGGCGCAACCGGAATATGATTTCGAGTTGGAAGAGGAAACAGCAGATGTTACACAGCCGGATGTAACCGATAAGGAAGCGTTTATGGCAAATATTCCGCAAACCGACGAAGCAAAAAAAGCCTCGAACGAAAAAATCGTGACTGCAATGTTCAACATCGGTGAAGCATACAGGGACGACTTGAACGACCCCGTAAAAGCAGCCGGAGAGTTCGAGAATCTAATCCAGCGTTTTCCCGGCAACAGTCTTTTGGCTGAGACATACGTCGCTTTGTATGAAATTTATACGAAAACCGGCGACAGCAACAAAGCCGGATATTATAAAAACCTGATGTTGCAAAATTATCCCGATAATCCGAAAGTCCTTGCAGCTACCGACCCCGGATATACCGGCAGAGTCAAAGCACAGGAAGCCTCGGAAGAAAACGATTACTATACTGCTCTAAATTATTACACATCGAACAGATTTGCCGATGCCTACAAAGCCTCGTCGAACGGATTGACAAAATATCCTTCGGGAAGACTTGTCCCGCAGTTTACATTGCTCAAAACATTGACCGATAATTACAACGGCGATATCGTCAGATACAGGACGGCGCTCGAAGACATCGTGAAAAAATACCCCGCCAACACAGCGGCAACTTATGCGCAGAGCGTACTGAACGACCTCGAAAAATCGGAATTTAAGTGGATTACTGAACCGAAACCGACTGAAACGAAGGATGTTGCACAACAAACGACCGCAAGCCAACAATCACAGTCCGAACAGAAAATCATAGCGGGGACAACACCAAAATATTTTATCCAATTCAACAAACAAGTGGCAAGTACAATAAAATCACGATATTCCATCGACGACGGCGCTCATGCTTTTGTAGTGATTACCGACGCCAAAGTGAATATGAACAGATTGCGATTCAATATATTGTCGTTCAATACAACTAATTATATCGAAGAAAACTATGATGTCAAGATCGCGGATTTTGCCGATAACAAGATGATAATCATGACGAAAATCAAAGACAGAGAAACGGCAATCGAGTTTTTCAATCAAATATCCAACGACAAAAAGGTATTTAGCAATCTGATTGTCAATGATTATGTTTCGTTTATAATCCTCGAATCGAATCTTGAATTGATGCGTAGCGGAACGTCTTTTTTGGATTATGTCGATTTTTTTAACAAAGTATATACGTTTTAGATGACTAAATTATTTCCGACAAATGGATACGAATGAGCGATTTAAGAACGTTATGAACTGGTTCAGAACAAATGTGCCGGTAGCCGAAACGGAACTGCATTACAAAAATCCGTATCAACTGATTGTTGCAGTGATTTTATCGGCGCAATGTACTGATAAAAGGGTCAATATCGTAACAAAAGAATTTTTCAAAAAGTATCCTGTGGTTGAATCGTTGTCGAAAGCGGATGTATCGGACATTTTCGAGTTGATAAAGTCGGTTTCGTATCCTAATAACAAGTCGAAACATTTGTTGGGAATGGCGAAAATGTTGGTAAATGAGTTTAACAGCGAGGTCCCCGACAATATCAACGATTTGCAAAAACTGCCGGGAGTAGGACGTAAAACTGCGAATGTCATTGTTTCCGTTGTGTTTAAGAAACCGGCAATGGCTGTCGATACTCACGTGTTCAGGGTTGCCGAAAGAGTTGGGTTGGCTGTCGATTCCAAAACGCCTTTCGAAACAGAAAAACAATTGGTTAAGGGTATTCCCGAACAGGATTTGCCTGTAGCGCATCACTGGCTGATCCTACATGGAAGATATGTTTGCACCGCCCGTAAACCGAAATGTCCCGAATGTGGAATCAAAGATTATTGTAAATATTATGCTAAAATAAATGAATCATGAATAAGGAAATATTTGAGTTTCTGTCCGATCTGGAAAGAAACAACAACAGAGAGTGGTTTGCTCAAAATAAAAAAAGATATGAAGACGTCAAAAAAACACTCGAACGATTTGTCACACAATTGATACTGAACATCAATTCTTTCGATCCGAGCATCGATATACAGGACGCCTCAAAAACTTTTTTCAGAATCTACAGGGACACCCGTTTCTCGTTGAACAAAGACCCGTACAAAATTAATTTCGGTTCGATAATTGTCCCCGAAAGTTACAGACATTCATGCGAATATCCGGCATATTACCTGCATCTGCAAAACAACGAAAATCTTATTTCGATGGGTATCTATATGCCGGGACCGCAGGTGATGAAGATGGTACGCAGGGCAATAGACGAAGATTTCGAGACTTTTTCGGAAACAGTCGCAAAACTCGAAAACAGTTTCGGCGGAATGTTGCACGGAGCCGAAGATTCGTTGAAACGTGTCCCGCCGGGATTCGACAAAAACAGCCCCGCCGCTGAATACCTCAAACTGAAAAACTTTTACGTTTTCAAGGAGTTTACGAACGAAGAAGTACTTAAAAACGATTTCCTCGATAAAATAACTTCACTGTATAAAGATAGTTACGAACTGAAAGAATGGTTCGCAAAAGTTATTTTGCCCACAGATTAACTTGAACGAACAATCCAGGAAAATACGGAGCTGACAATGTCTTCTCCCGAACGCCCTTTCGACCTCTTCCGAACTTTTACGTCCAGGACACGAAGGGAATCTGTCGTTTAAGGACGTGACATTCATTTCTTATTTTGCGAACATACTGTAATACACATCATCGAAAGTTTTGTTTTCGCACATTAGCACAAGTTCTTCGAGGATTTTATCGTCGCCGTGTTTATCGTATTGTGTTTTGAGGTTGTTTCCGAACAGTCGAGCCACGCCTTGCCAGAAAACCGCTTTGAAACCGCCTTTAAATTCTTTCAACACCGAATATGACGTTTTACCTGTTTCTCTGTCTATCAGTTTGATGAGCATACGTCCCTGCGAGATTGTCAAGTTTTTCAGAGGTGTCTCAAATTCGGAAAAGAGTTCTTTTTCGAGTTGTTTGATTATCGTTTTTTTCTCTTTGTCGCTACCGGCGAGTTTGTATTTGGCGTCCAATTCTATCATCTTGTTTTTAGCGATTTGCGAATAAGGATAGACCTTTTTCAAGTTATACACCATTCGCCGGTATTTTCGATAATCTTTTTTGTTTTTCCAATGAACGATATATACAGGAGGCAGTGTTTCGATGTAAATTGTGTCGTCATATTGCGGAAAAAACTCTGCCTTCACGTCAAGCACATTGACGATAAATATAAATAAAACAACCAGCCTCCTATACATCACCCGTTACCATTGATAAAGCCAGACATAAGTTGTATAGCGGGTTTTTGGCGGGTCGTGCACAACATGTCCATCGACATGAATCTCCCCTACTCTATTGGTTAAACGAAGACCATTTTGAAAAAAGACAGGGTCTTCGTCGTGAAAACGATATGCAGAAAATTCATTCTCTTCTGTGTCGAGGTGCGTCAATCCTGCCACGTTAGTATAATAACGTCCTCTGTTGAAATAGTATGTTCCAAAGAAATAATCTTCCAATCCTGAGGAAAGCAACAGAGTATCTTTACCTTCGTTGAAATATGCGCGGATACAGGCTTCCATGTAACTTAAATCTTTCCATCGCACTTCGTGCGGAGGCGTACGCAAACCTTTGGCGGCGATTGTTACGAGAAACATCGCTCCTTTGCCTTTAACGTTGCACATATCGAACTCGGTAAGCGGATCAAACTCTTTGTTTTCGAGTTTATACAGTTTCAACCGCACATTGTCGGGCAATTGCACTCCTCCAAGCACTACCGGCAAACTTTCCGTACCGCGAACGATCCACCAAAAGAGCGGATTATCGGGCGATTCGGAATTCAATTGGGCTGTTACTTTTATTTCTTTTCCGAAAGGAATACGAAATGTATTGTAAACACCGCTTGGCGATCCGGTTTTGCCCATTTTGTCGGCTGTCCATGGGGCATGACTGTCGTTAAAACCAATTCCATGACCCAGAAACAGTTCCATATCAATCGACGGCACAGTTTCGCCATCGACATAAATTCTGATGACAGTCTGTTCGTAACCTTTGAAATCACCTCCAAACCACATATGCGTCAAAGCGCCCTTTCCCCTGTGATGCAGAAGAACCGTTTCGTTGCCTTTTGTCAGTACCGCAAGCTCCTTTCCGATAGAGCCAAAAGTTTTCAAATTGCCAATAGAAATTTTTTGGGCAATTGCCGTTCCCTCTAATAACACGAAAATCAACAATGTAATTAATAATAATTTGATTTTTGTCATATTTATATTTGATTTAATTTTCATCATAAAAAATCGACTCCATTGCCCGCCAATACGTCCGAAATTGTCTGTTTGATAACATCTTCATTATTTCGCGGACAAATCATGAGAACATCAGTTGTATCGACAACAAGATAATTGTTCAATCCTTTGACGACCACCAGTTTATTGATATTCTCCGAATCAATCATACTGTTGGAAACGTCGGAGAGATAAGTCCTTGCATTTTTTACAGCATTACCAGCTTTGTCCTTGTCGAGTTGCAGATACAGAGAATTCCATGTCCCGACATCCGACCATCCGAAATCGGCAGCAAAAACGAACACATTTTCAGCCTTTTCCATCACGCCGTAATCGATCGATATATTGTAGCAATGCGAATATGCCTCGAAGATAAAGTTTTCTTCCTCAGGCGTATCATATTTATCCATGCCTTTCGCAAATATGTCCGCTATATCGGGCAAATAGACGGATAACGCTTTTTGGATGGCATTAAGACTCCAGATGAAGATTCCGGAATTCCAGTAAAACTCGCCGCTTTCGACAAACACTTTTGCTGTATCAATGTCGGGTTTTTCGGTGAAAGTCCGTACCTTACAGACGGTATCCTTACATCCCGGAGCGTCGTTTTTTTCGATTTGGATATATCCGTATCCTGTTTCGGGACGTGTCGGTTTCAAACCTACGGTAACGAGCGCATCGCTGTTTTCGGCGTATGCCAAACCGTTGAGCATCACTTCCAAAAACAGGGTGTCGTTGAAAATAATGTGATCCGAAGGAGTGACGATAACCTTTGCCTCAGGGTTCTTTTTCAACAGTTTGTATGTCGCGTAAGCGATACAGGGAGCGGTATTTCGCCTCATCGGCTCGCATAGCACCTGACTTTCGTTGATTTCCGGTATTTCGTCCAACACCAGATTTTTGTAATCCGTTCCTGTTACGACAAGAAAATTTTGCGCAGGGATAATTCTTGAAAAACGCTCGTAAGTCTGTCGAATAAACGTTTTCCCGACGCCAAGAATGTCGAGGAATTGTTTTGGTTTTTTCGTTCTACTCAGGGGCCAGAACCGGCTTCCGATTCCCCCCGCCATGATTATACAATAGTCATTTTTATTCATTTAGTATATTATTTTTAAATTATTATCATCGGGCAAAGGTAATGAAAAATCTATAAATCGAAACCGCAGTACGAAAGATTGAAACTTTTGTTGCATATCGGGAAATCCGAAATGTCCTGATTTCTGACCGCCAAAGCAAGTCCGAACCAGTTGTGCAGCGAGGGATCTTTTATCTTGTAAAACGATATTTCGCCCGACGAACCGGTTATGATACTGTGACATACCTCTCCGCGCCATCCTTCGGTCAACGAAAAACACAATTGACAGGGTTTCAACGATGGACTGTATACGGGCAATTCGGGCAACGAAGAATCTGTTGTGATTATCTGTTCGAGCGCATCTAAAAAGATGTTTATCAACGCGTACGACTGCTCGATTTCCGACATTCGCTGTTTCAGACGCGATAAAATGTCGCCCGCTTTTTCGACGGTTATCTCATTGGCTTTATGACGGTAATACTGAAACGGGTGCGATTTGCGAACATCTCTTTCGAGACCCGACGCTCTTGCCGATAAACCCGTCAGACCGGCAAGTACAGCCTGTTCGCCGGTTACGATTCCAACATCTTCGAAACGCGCCAGCAAACTCGGCAACGAAAGCAGTTTTTTCGCAATATCGCGATAGCGGCTCACGGTTTCGAGAAGATTGTCACGTATTTTGATGCATATCAATTTATCGACAGGATAATTTGTTCCGCACGGACGAATCAATCCTTTTGCAAACCTATTACCACACCACATCTGCAATGTGTTGATTACAATCGTCCTGAGCGCTTCGCACGAAACCTGTCCCAGCTGGTATGCAACATCGAGACATAAAGCCGACGTGTCGCCAACATGTATCGCTATCCTCTCCAATTCCAGCGCTATACAGCGTTCTAACTGCAATCTGCGGTCGGGAACAAAACCCGACAACGCTTCGATTGCCGACACGTAAGCAAGCGAATGAGCCACAACCGAATCGCCCGCAATGCTTTCCGAAAGCAGCATTTTTCTGAGATCCGGAATGCCCTGCATCATATTTTCGATACCGCGATGCTGATATCCGAGAACAATTTCGAGATGCAACACTTTTTCGCCTTCGCAAATAAACCTGAAATGTCCCGGTTCGATTATTCCCGCATGTATCGGACCGACTCCAACCTCGTGTAATTCATCGCTTTCTATCGAGAAAAAGGGATAATTGTCCGGAACTTTTTCTTTGTCGTATCTGTCGGACGAATACCGTACGGGTTTCAGCCATGGATGATTTACAAACCGGATGCCATATTGCTCATGTATTTCTCTTTCGAAGATATGAAGATGATTATGAACGGGTACAAAAGATTCAATCTCGTCCGTAAGCCCGGTTTTTGTCGCCTGCACGTCGATATCTTGCGAAAAATCGTTGGCTATTCCGCAAAAAAAAGAATACGAATTTTCGTCCCTGACTGCAAAATATGCTATGCAATGAGCGCCTTCTGCGGTCAAGAGCTCCGATACGGTCGCATGAAAATCTTCTTGCGATAGAAAAGTAATATCTTTAATATCAAGCGATATGTTGTTTTTTGTCTTCATTTTATCTATCTTAATCGAATGCAAATATACAATTTATCTACAGATTAATCCAAAATGAAATGTGTGAGTTCCCATGGGTGTACAACAAAATTCCCTTTTCCCAGATTTGTGTAAATCTGTGGATCCTTTTATCCACAGATTCACACAGATGTTCACAGATTTAATTCATCTGTGTAAAATCTGTGTGAATCTGTGGATCATATCCTCTTTTATCCACAGATGTACACAGATGTTCACAGATTTGATTCATCTGTGTAAAATCTGTGTAAATCTGTGGATCATATCCTCTTTTATCCACAGATTCACACAGATGTTCACAGATTTGATTCATCTGTGTAAAATCTGTGTGAATCTGTGGATCATATCCTCTTTTTATCCACAGATGTACACAGATGTTCACAGATTTGATTCATCTGTGTAAATCTGTGTGAATCTGTGGATCATATCCTCTTTTATCCACAGATTTTCACAGATATTCACAGATTTTGATTCATCTGTGTAAATCTGTGTAAATCTGTGGATCATATCCTCTTTTATCCACAGATTTACACAGATGTTCACAGATTTGATTCATCTGTGTAAATCTGTGTAAATCTGTGGATCATATCCTCTTTTATCCACAGATTTTCACAGATATTCACAGATTTGATTCATCTGTGTAAAACTGTGTAAATCTGT
>JAITKY010000251.1 GCA_031278135.1 Prevotellaceae bacterium
CTGGCTTTTATGTGAACCTTTTCTTGATATTGTCTCTAACTGAAATATTTCTTCTTCCGACAGTGTTACTTTGTACTTTTTCATTGCTGTTTTTGGGGAGCAAAGGTAATACATTTTTGAAAATCAATTTATCTCCAAACGAATCGACATTAACATTTTCGCCCGGATTCAAATTGCCAGCGATAATCTGTTTCGAGAGTTCGTTAAGTAATTCTCTTTGAATCACTCTTTTCAACGGTCGTGCGCCATAGACCGGGTCATATCCCTGTCCGGCAAGATATTCGACGGCGTATTCGCTGAGATTTATTGCCATATTATTTGCCGACAGCGTTTTTTGTATTCCTTCAATCTGTAGCAGTACGATTTGTCGGATATCTTCGCGTGTCAGGGGAGCGAACATTATCACTTCGTCAATACGGTTAAGAAACTCGGGACGAACCGTTTCTTTGAGGACATCAAGCACTTCCCGTTTTGTTTTTTCGACAATCCGGTCATGAGTTTTGTTCGTTATCTGCGAAAAATTTTCCTGAATAATTCCCGACCCGACATTGGACGTCATTATAATAATAGTATTTTTGAAATTGACCGTTCGGCCCTTGTTGTCGGTAAGCCGTCCATCGTCGAGCACTTGCAGCAGGGTATTGAACACGTCGGGATGCGCTTTTTCTATTTCGTCCAACAGAACGACGGAATACGGTTTACGTCGCACAGATTCAGTGAGTTGTCCGCCTTCGTCGTAGCCGACATATCCCGGAGGAGCGCCTACCAGTCTCGAAACTGAATGACGTTCCTGATATTCCGACATATCCAGACGCGTCATCATATTTTCGTCGTTAAACAAAAACTCTGCCAAAGCTTTAGCCAGTTCGGTTTTACCCACGCCGGTCGTTCCCAGAAAGAGAAACGATCCGATAGGTTTTTTCTGCTCTTGAAGCCCTGCCCGGCTTCGACGTACGGCATCGGCAACAGCCTGTATTGCTTCGTCCTGACCGATGACGCGATTATGCAGTTCGTTTTCGAGATTGAGAAGTTTGTCTTTTTCGGTTTGCAGCATCCGGGTGACGGGTATTCCCGTCCACTTCGAAACAACTTCGGCAATATCCTCTGCTGTAACTTCCTCGCGAACCAGCGACGTTTCGCTTTGCAACTCGTTTTTTTCTTTCAACAACCTTTCGATTCTGTTCTGCGCTTCGATTATTTTGCCGTATCTTATTTCGGCTACTAACCCGTAATCACCTTTTCGTTCAGCGTCTTCCGCCTGAAACTTCAAATCTTCGATAAAGTGTTTACTTTCCTGTATTTTATCGGCAATACTTCTCTCTTCCTGCCATTTAGCCCTCATAGCGTCCCGTTTCCCGCTTAGGTCGCCGATTTCTTTGTTCAGGGTTTCCATTTTCAGCGTGTCGCCTTCACGGCGGATTGCTTCGCGTTCGATTTCCAACTGCCGGACTTTACGGTCGAGTTCATCGATTTCTTCGGGTACGGAATTGATTTCCAGACGAAGTTTCGATGCCGATTCGTCAATCAGGTCGATGGCTTTGTCGGGCAAAAAGCGCGAGGTTATGTATCTGTTCGACAGTTCGACAGCCGCAATTATCGCCTCGTCTTTTATTCTGACCTGATGATGAGTTTCGTAACGCTCTTTCAAGCCGCGCAGTATCGAAACGGCATCGGTCACCGAAGGCTCATCGACTTGTACCGGTTGAAATCTGCGTTCCAACGCTTTATCTTTTTCGAAATATTTTTGATATTCGTCTAATGTCGTAGCGCCCACCGCTCTGAGTTCGCCTCGAGCCAGCGCCGGTTTCAGGATATTTGCTGCATCCATTGCGCCGTCGCTTTTTCCGGCTCCCACCAAAGTATGGATTTCGTCAATGAACAGTATTATTTCTCCGTTTGAATCAATAACCTCTTTAACAACGCTTTTCAATCGTTCTTCAAATTCGCCCTTATATTTTGCGCCGGCAATCAAAGCCCCCATATCCAGCGAAAAAATCTGTTTGCTTTTAAGGTTTTCGGGGACGTCGCCGCTGACAATCCTGTGCGCAATACCCTCGGCAATAGCTGTTTTACCTACTCCAGGCTCGCCGACAAGTATAGGATTGTTTTTTGTTCGGCGCGTCAATATCTGCAACACGCGCCTGATTTCCTCGTCACGACCGATGACAGGGTCGAGTTTACCTTTCCTCGCCTGATCGTTGAGGTTGATTGCGTAACGGTTAAGACTGTCGAACGTTTCGTCCGACGTTTGCGAATTGACCGTGTTGCCTTTGCGAACCGATTCGATTGCCGACATCACGTTTTTTTCTGTTACTCCTTTGTCTTTAAGCATTTGGGAAACGTTATCGCCGGAATCAATCAATCCGAGCAGCAGACTTTCAGGCGAAGTAAACTGGTCGCCCAATTTTTGCGAATATTCCTGTGATTTTTGCAACAGTTTATTTAAACCGTTTGACAGATAAGGCGTTCCACCCGTGACGCGTGGATAGCGTTCGATGATTGGCGTTAATGCATTATCCAAAACTCCGGGCGATACTCCCAATTTTTTTATCAGATAGAATACAACACTTTCATTGTCGGTTAAAAAATATTTCAACAAATGACCGGTATCAACGGCCTGATGATTATTCGATTGCGCAATTTCGACCGCCTGTTGAATCGCTTCCTGTGATTTTATCGTAAAATTATTTAAATTCATATCATTTCTTTTTTTTAATTAATTATCTACATTTTTTTCGGGTGAAAAAAAGCCGTTACCGGTAAAAGTAACGGCTTTTTAACCCTTTGCTTTACAACGCTCCCGTGTTTAACAAATTTCAATCTCTTTCATGTTCTTTTTGAGGTCTTCCTCTTTCATTTTTGGAATAGAGACGTCAAGAACGCCATTCTCCATTTTTGCTGCGATTTTCTCTTTATCGGCATTTTTGGGAAGAATCATCTTTTGTTCGAATTTACTGTACGAAAATTCACGTCTCAGATAGAGTGCATTTCCGTTTTTTTCCGAATTTTCGGATTTCTTCTCCATAGAGATGACCAGATTATTGTCGTCGTCGATGCGTACGCAAAAATCGTTTTTGGTCATACCGGGTGCGGCTACTTCGATTCTGTAATCATTTTCAGATTCGATAACGTTGATAGCCGGCGCTGTAGCATTTGCCCTTAACATCCAATCGTTGCTGAATAAATCATTAAATACTTCGGGCAACCAATTTTGATTTCGTCTAACCAAATTCATAACTAATTCTCCTTTCTTAAAATATTAAACAATCATTTTTACGAAAAACAATTATTCAAATACCGTGCCAATACGAAAAAACTGACATTTTGTCAGGTGTGATTTTTATCAATTTTGTTGTTCTTCGTCGCCCGACGATGCGAGTTCTTGCAGGATTCTGTTCACATCTTCCTCTGTATTAGTCAATTTCGACTTGCAGATTTTGATAAGTTGCGCCGCTCTCTTGACTTTTTCGGAGAGTTCATCAACAGATATTTCTCCTTTTTCGATTTCCGAAACTATCTTTTGAAGTTCCTCAAATGCTGCCGTATAATTTAATTTATCGCTCATTGTTTATTATTTTTATTTGTTGAATTTACAATACTGACAATGTTGCCTTCGTGTACAATCGTTTTCAAAAGGTCGCCTTCTTTGACTTGCGAAATGTCTGTAACCGATTTACCGTTCAATAGCGTAATACTGTAGCCTCTTTTCAACACGTTGGCAGGGCTCATGTTGGCAACATTTTTTTCGATGCCGGTCATTTCCGTCAAAGTATTTTTTGTCATTAACAGACTCTGTAACTGCAATTTCTCTTTCAATCGTGAAATCATCATTTTCTTCATGTTGCAGAATACGGTTACTCCTTTGACAATATTTGTTTTGCTTGTTTTTATATCGTTATTGTTCGAAATTAAGATATTATCCGTCACTGAACGAAACAGTTTTACTTCTGCCGCAAATTTCATTTTTTCTTCGCTCAACAATCGCACAGTTCTTTCGAATATCTTTTTTTTCGCGTTTTGTACAGGTATAGAAAAATTATGGAATTTTTGCAGCAAATATTCTGCAAGTTTTGTAGGAGTGATTGCATTCGAAAACGAAATCATTTCCGTAACAGTTTCATTAGTAGCATGTCCGATGCCTGTAATCACAGGAATTGGAAACAGGGCAATCGCTTTCGACAATTGGTAACTGTTGAAACACGAAAGCCCGACATCTCCGCCGCCTCCGCGTATAATCGCCACAACATCAAAATGATGCCTGACTTTCTTTATCCTGTCCAGTTGCTCAATCATACTGTTCACTGCATTATCGCCTTGCAGCAGGGACGGAAACAAATGCCAAAAAAACTTATAACCCCATGAATTTGTTCCGATTACTTTGCTAAAATCGGCATAACCTTTACTTGTTTCGACGGAAATAATAGCAATTCGTTGGGGCAACAATGGCAAATTTAACGTTTTGTTTTTATCGAAAATTCCTTCGTTTCTAAGTTGGCGTACCGTTTCCTGTTTTTCGCGTTCGAGGTCTCCGAGTGTGTAACCTGGATCGATATCCATTATCCACAACGACAAACCGTGAGCAGGGTCAAAAGTTATCTTTGCCAAAAACAGGATTTTGATGCCGTCTTTCAGCGGTTCGTGCAGAGTGTCAATAAATTTCGCATTTATCCTGAAATAATCGTCTTTCCATAGATACGATTTTAACAAAGCGATTACTTTGCCGTCTTTTTTTTCGACAAGTTCAGGATAGCAATGTCCCGAATGTTTGTAAAAATTTAGTTTATTCATTTCGGCTTTTACCCAAAACGAACTTTTATACCTGTCGCTCAAAGTGTTTTGGATGCTCTTTGTTACTTCAAGCAATGAAAATACTGTTTTATCGTTTATTTTTTCGGACATTGTCGTACTGTTTTTTAATTTAATGCTTTATTCATCTTTTTTTCCTGCGCCCACAAAATAATCGTCCCTATCCTTAAAAAGTACGTTAAATGTAGTCAGCGAGCCATAAACAGCAGTTATATATTTCTGAATATTAACTTTATCCTGTTCGCTCAATCCTTTGTGACTGTTGATGTTTTGTTCCAGTACACGTAATCTGTCTCTGAGCATCACAATTTTGTGAAAAAAGACATCGATGGGTATTTCTTTAGGTTGCGACGCATTTCCGGGATTCAACACCAAAGTCCCCCCAATCCATCTATCGGCGATTTCAACGTCTTCGTGAAATCCGTTATAACGTTCTAAAATATTGGTTAATAATTCTGTAACCTCATCTAACGAAAGTTTTGGTTCGTTATCTTCAACTTTTTCCAGAATTTTCATGTCTTTCAGAATGTTAGCCTTCCCAAAACTTAATTTTCCTCCGCGTTCAAAAATAATTTCGTACCCGTTCAATGAACTTTTACAAACAAATCCTTCTCCATACCTGTCGTGTTCGACTCTCGTGCCTACTCCTAATTCAATATTTTCTTCCATAAATCTGCAAATATTACAATCATTCAATGCTTTTTATCATTTCTGACCTCGTATATTGAGATGCAAAGATACGAAAAAAATTAAAATGCGATTATTTACTTTTTCCATTTTCCGCCGCTTTTTCCCCAAAAGTCTGCCTGCTTTTACTTTGCCTTCCCGTATTTGAGTTTCGGACAAACTCTGAGTAATACAAGGGTGTACGATTACAGAAATGAATCTATGAAAATCTGTGGATAAAAACATATATTTAATTTGCAGATTACACAGATTTTGTTTATTTTTTAATAAAATCCTTTGTTTTTAATCCTATTTTGATTATAGGGGGATTTTGTCGTACACCTATAATTAATACAAAGAACTTCGTGCGTTTTATACGACTTTGTGGTTAAAAAGACATCCATAAACAGGGAATTTTTCGTACACTGGCAAAAATAAAAAAGTTGCAGTTACAATATTTTTTGTACTTTTGCGCGATTTTTAGAATATGTCATATTATATAGAAATTGAATGAAATGATTAAATATAAATGAATTAATTAATTAAATGAACGCGCTAAAAGTATTAGATGACCTGAAAAAAAGGTTCCCGAACGAACCGGAATATCATCA
>JAITKY010000257.1 GCA_031278135.1 Prevotellaceae bacterium
CGATGATAGTAAATTTCACCATATAATTTCAAAAAATCGTTCATCCGAGTATAAAAAATTAACCTTTTCTCAATATCAACATCCTCATTTATAACATATAAAACAAAAACGATATATTAATTCAATTCGCAAAATTATGAATAATATTTAATTTCACAAAATATTTATTGCATCCAGTCGCATTCAGGGGAACTTCGTGATATTTTTTTCATCAATTGTTTCAGCCGGTTCTTTTATCTTCGTTTGTTCGAAAATATTTTTTGACTATCTTTGCGGCGAAATTGCAGAAACGATTTGCATACTGCATACGATGAATATTATTATGAATATGTTTGAAAAATCGGTAAAATTTGGGTTGGTGGCATCCATCGAATATTCCCGTGAAGGGATTATCAGCAAGCAGATAGTCAGGAACAATGCCGGCAATGTTACGCTGTTTTCGTTCGACGAAGGACAGTCGTTGAGCGAACACACGATTTCGTTCGACCAGATAATCCATATTTTAGAGGGCGAGGCGAATGTGATTATCGGTGGGCAGGAGAATATTTTAACGGCGGGCGAAGCAGTTATTATGCCAGCCAACGAGCCTCATGCGCTCAAGGCTGTGCAAAAGTTTAAAATGATTTTAATAACAATAAAAGGATGATAGAAAAATTTTACCCTTCGCGAGTGTGGAAACATTGTCAATACTGTGGTTCACAAGATATATCATGGAGAAACGGGACGCATAAAATGTATTGTACTGCATGCAGTAACACCTTCTATATCAATGCTGCGTCGGCAGTGATTGCATTGATACGCAACGACGAAGGCAAATTTCTGTTTACGCACAGAAAAAACGAACCTGCGGCAGGCAAACTGGATTTTCCGGGCGGATTCGTCAATATCGAAGAACGAGGCGAAGACGCTGTAATCAGAGAAGTTAATGAAGAGCTTGGTTTGGATTTGGCAAAAGTCCGGTATTACACTTCGATGCCAAACCGTTATCTATTTGGAGGGATAGTATATTTCACTCTGGATCTGGTTTATATCTGCGAGTGTAGCGATTTTTCAAGCATATCGGCACACGATGATATTTCCGGTTTTGTTTTCATGGATATAAACGCCGTCGAACAGGGCGATTTAGGGTTGGAATCGGTAAAAAAAATAGTACAACAGCTTAAAAAAGAGTATGGAAAATGATTAAAAGATTTTTGACGCTGTTATTTGTGATCTTCGGCTACGTTGCTTACACACAAAAGCCTGCTGCCGAAGATTTAAGTCGGTACATATCGCTTCTCGAAGCTAAAAAAGTCGGATTGACCGTCAATCACACTGCATTGTCGGGCAAAGAACATCTTTTGGATATTTTATTGAAAAACAATATAAACGTTGTGAAAATATATGCTCCCGAACATGGTTTCAGAGGGACTGCGGGAGCGGGAGAAATCGTTGGCAATTCGACAGATCCAGAAACCGGCTTACCCGTTATATCCCTGTACGGAAACAACAAAAAGCCAACGAAAGAACAAGTTAGCGGGATCGACTGTATGGTGTTCGACATGCAGGACGTTGGCACACGATTTTACACTTATCTGTCCACAATGCACTATGTTATGGAGACTTGCGCCGAAAACGGCATACCGCTGATTGTACTCGACCGGCCTAATCCGAACGGTTTCTACATCGACGGTCCGGTATTAGAACCTTCGTGCAAATCGTTTGTTGGGATGCACAAGATTCCCATCGTTCACGGAATGACATTGGGAGAACTTGCGCTGATGATGAATTCCGAAAAATGGCTCGATAAAGGAATAGAGTGTAAACTCACTGTTATTCCGTGCATTGAATACACACATCAGTCGAAATATCAACTGCCTATTGCGCCTTCGCCCAATTTGCCCGACATGCAATCGATTTATTTATATCCATCGCTGTGTCTTTTCGAAGGAACGCCTTTAAGCGTCGGCAGAGGAACCGATTTTCCGTTTAAAGTCATTGGACATCCGAGTTTTAAGGGAAATAAAAAATATCCATTTTCGTTTGTCCCGAAAACGAACGACGGCAAAATCAAACCTCTTCTCGAAGGACAGGTTTGTTACGGCATAGATTTCAGAGAATTTAATACGGCAAATATCACCGAAATCAACTTGGACAGGATTATCGAAGTGTATAATGACTGTAAAGATAAAAATAAATTTTTTAAACCGGTTTTTTCGAACCTTGCCGGCAACAATATCCTACAAAAACAGATTGCCGAAGGAAAAACCGCTTCGGAAATCCGGCAATCATGGCAAAAAGATCTGGATGAATTTAAAGCAAAAAGGAAAAAATACCTTTTATATGACGAATGAATTTGCTCGTTCATCATTCATCGTCAGTATCCATTTAGCGGCGGTTAACGAATCGGTTTTACAGTTCAGCGATGCCAAAGCCATCGTTTTCAGTTCTTCCGGTTCGTCGGAAGAATGATTCAGAAGCAGATAACGGTTATATTCGGGCGTATATTCCGGATGTCCTTGGAATGTCAGCGCCTTACCTTCGATATAAAAACCTTCGATATGACAGAAATCGCTTTGAGCAAAACATTTGGCATGTGGAGGCAATTCTGTTACCTGATCGTGATGATTATAGAGAAGATTCATTTGCCCGTCGTGGAAGAATTTCAACGCTTTGGCGTCGATAATTATGGAAGTACGCACGCCGGTACCCCAACCCTGTTGTGACCGTTCGACCTTTCCGCCCAATGCTTGCGCTATTATCTGATGCCCGAAACAGACACCAACCATTTTTACTTTTTCCGAATACATTTTCCGGACAAATCCAATCAACGATTTGACCCATGGAACATCGTCGTACGCACTTGCACGACTGCCGGGTATCAGATAAAGTTCGTCACGATATAATGATGCAGGATAAATATCTTGACAGACATCAAAAATTTCGTAACAAACAGTATTATCAATCTTTCCGAACAGTTTATGGAACATCGAAACATAGTCGGGAATTTTTTCCGGCAATCTGTCGGCGAACGTGTCGCATAAAAGAATATTGATTTTCATACAATAAAAAACATCTTATAATTTTGCGCAAAAGTACAAATAATGTACAAACCGGCTAAATCTTTTTTTGAGGCGCTATAAAAAAATAAATAGTGTCTGTCTGAAAACTGTTATATCAACTGAAAATTATAGTATTAGAGAAAAATATAACAGGTTAAAAAAAATTAACATAGCGCAAAATTCGAATGTCGCGTTATGGAATAGCAGACGCCGCCAAAGGCGTCAAATGTTGATAACTCCGAACAAGCGTAGCGCAGTTTGGGAGACAATGCCAACCCCCTCTGACAACCCCTTCAGGTTCGAAGGGGTTGAACTACTTCGTAGTTCCGATGAGGAGAGGACATATACAGTAGGGCAACTGCAAGGGTTGTCCTACACGGGGTTATTGACTACGTCGAATTAAAGTTTCATATTCAAGTGCCAATTCTGATCAAAATTGATATAGCGCCTCAAAAAAAGATTTAGCCAAAATCTTTTTTCCTTGTTTTTTTAAAAAAAATCCATACCTTTGCGGCTTGTTTTTTAAAGAAAATGTAATAATAATTATTATGGAAATCACGCATATTGAACACATTGGGATTGCCGTTAAGTCATTGGAGACGGCTATACCCTTTTACGAAAATG
>JAITKY010000264.1 GCA_031278135.1 Prevotellaceae bacterium
TCTGGATTCGTGCGGATTTAAGGAATATAAAAGAAATTAATGAGGTTGTAAATATGTTTGAGCGACATCTAACTGGTATTGTAAACGCTATAAAAACAGGAGCCAACAATGCGAGGGCGAAACGATTGAATGGTGCTATTCAAGAATTGAAAGTTATTGGAAGAGGTTATAGAAATACTGATAACTTCAGAATTGCTATCCTTTTTTTTAATGGTAATTTAGACATGTTTCCACACAATTCCCAGTAGAACCAAAAAAATAAGTTATATCTTTGTAGTCAATAAACTTGCAATTTTATACTTACAAAAATGATGAATGGAATACATGAATTATGTATATACGTAATGTAACTCGCATAAAAGGAAAGGAATACAGGGCAACACTGCTATGTTCCAAATATCGAAACAAATTTTTCAGTTTTACATATTATTCTTTAATACCTTTCCGAAAAGTTCATCCATGATTTGATACCGGCGATATTTTCGACCAGATTTCTAAGCGGTTCGATATCTCCTGACGAAAAAAACTCAATTTGTTTTTTATTTTCTGATGATGCTGTCAGATTTTCGTTTTCGAGGATAAATTTTGTTCGTTTTGCTATTGCCGGCGCCGGATCATCCAGAATGACATAATCGCCGGTTACCGTTTTTATATCTTCGATAAGAAAAGGAAAATGAGTGCAACCCAAAACCAGATGGTCGATATGCCGTTTCATCAGCGGATCAATGTATTTGCTTAAAATTTTGCCAGATTGCTCTGTTCCTTGCTGCCCGTTTTCGACGATATCGACCAGTTCGCCGGCTTCGACAAGAATAACCTCCGTATTTCCCGAAAATTCTTTCCTTGTATCGTTGAATTTCTTGCTTTTGAGAGTGCCGGCGGTCGCCAGAATTGCGATAACTCCGGTTTTCGAATTTATTGCCGCCTGTTTCACTGCCGGAACAATCCCGACAAACGGAATATCGAAAGTTTTCCGGAGATAATCAATTGCTTGAGAGGTTGCAGTATTACATGCAATGACAATTATTTTGCATCCTTTATCGATAAGCAACTGTGTTATTTTACAGGAATATTCGATCACTTCCATCTGAGTTTTTTCTCCGTAAGGACAGTTTGCGTTATCGGCGTAATACACAATCGATTCGTATGGCAACAAACGGTCGATTTCCTGCCATACGGATAATCCTCCTACACCAGAGTCGAAAACACCTATCGGATTGTTAATGTTCGTCATAACGCCGTATTTTTCGTTGTTTTACTGTTACCTGCCTCGTGTTGCAACAGCCACTGTTTACATTCGAGGCCTCCTCCATATCCGGTCAGGCTACCGTCGGCTCCGATAACTCTGTGACAGGGTACGACAATCCAAAGTTTGTTCCGGTGATTTGCTCCGCCTACAGCACGCGTTAATTTACTGTTTCCTAACCGTCTCGCTATTTCGATATAGGAAACAGTCGTTCCATAAGGAATTTTGAGTAACTGTTGCCATACTTTTTGCTGAAAATCCGTACCGCTTTGTCTTATGGGTATTGAAAAATCGGTACGCTCTCCTGCAAAATACTCTTCCAATTCGGTGATACATTGCCGGATATGCGACAATAATCCGTCCGAATCCTTCGCCGTTGTAATTTTATTTGCGGATTTCTCCAAACGTATCGACGTAATATAATTGTCGTCAGCCTTGATATCTACCAATCCTAAAGGCGATTGTATATATACTGTATATTGTTTGTCCATGTCTGTACATTTATAATATATGGCGCAAAAATATGAAATAAATTTGTATTTAGAAAATTTGATTAAATTTGCATTTTAAAAATATTGATTAAATGCATACATTAAAAAAATTATTCGTATTATTACTATCGTTTTCGATAATATCGTGTAAGACAGATGAGAAAACTTACAATCAAGGAATTAACATCACGCCGAAACCAATGGAACTGACGCTGAAAGACGGGAAATTTACCCTGAAAAACAACGCCATTTTTGCAGTAAAAGATGAGGCAGTCGGGAAAGTTGTCGATTTTTTCATCTCGAAAATGCAGCGTTCGACGGGCTATTCTCTGTCGAAACAACAGAACAGACCTGCGAATAACTACATCGATGTCAATATTGTTTCCGATTTGGATGTCAACAACGAAGGTTATACGATCGACGTAAAAGATGCCGGAATCACCGTCGAAGCCAAAACGCCGCAAGGGATTTTCTATGGTCTTCAGACGGTTATGCAACTGTTGCCGGCTGAAATCGAAAGCCCTGCGACTGTCGAAAAAGTATGGACAATCCCTAATGTATCAATCAAAGACGAGCCGCGTTTCAAATATCGTGGACAACATCTTGACGTTTGCCGTCATTTTCTTGATGTCGAATATATCAAAAAACAGTTGGATGTTCTGGCAATGTTCAAAATCAACAAATTTCACTGGCATCTCACAGATGATCAGGGTTGGAGAATCGAGAGTAAAAAATATCCGAAACTGAACTCAACAAGCGTCAAACGTACCGAAGGCGAAGGCAAAGTTTACGGACCGTATTACTATACACATGAGCAAATTAAGGAGGTTGTTGCGTATGCAGGAGAACGTTTTATTGAAGTGATACCGGAGGTTGAACTTCCCGGTCATGGGGTAGCGGCGCTTGCTGCATATCCCGAATATTCGTGTACGGGCGGACCATTCGAGGTGCGGAATATCTGGGGCGTGGCGAACGACGTGTATTGTGCGGGTAACGATGCGACGTTAACGTTCCTGACCGGTATTATCGAAGAAGTAATGCCGCTTTTCGAGAGCGATTACTTCCACATCGGCGGCGACGAATGTCCGAAAGACAGATGGAAAAAATGCCCTAAATGTCAGAAGCGTATAAAGAACGAAAAGTTGAAGGACGAACATGAACTGCAAAGTTGGTTTATCAAACAGATAGAGCAGGTGTTGCTGAAACACAACAAAAAAATGATTGGATGGGACGAAATTCTCGAAGGCGGATTGGCTCCGTCGGCAACTGTGATGAGTTGGAGAGGCGAAAAAGGAGGAGTCGATGCCGCAAACATGGGACACGATGTGATTATGACACCGGGCGGATGGCTGTATTTAGACCATTATCAGGGCGATCAGAATGTCGAACCTGTCGCAATTGGTGGATATACAACTTTGGAAAAAACATACAGTTATGAGCCTGTACCCGAAGGTCTCGACAAAAATAAAACGCATCACATACTTGGCGCTCAAGCAAATGTCTGGACAGAATATCTTTACTCCCCCGAACAGACGGAATACATGACTTATCCGCGCATAATCGCCCTGGCAGAAGTAACATGGAGCCCGAAAGAACAAAAGGATTATAAGGATTTCGAACGTCGCATTGCAAACCAGCTGGTCCGTTTAGATGGGCATAAGGTTAACTACCACATTCCCATCCCCGAACAGCCAAAATTGTCGGCCGATTTCGTTGCTTTTGTCGATAGCGCTGTTGTCGAACTGAAAACTACCCGTCCGATTAAAATCCTGTATACAACCAGTATGGAAGAACCGACAGTAAACAATTCGAAAGAATATACTGCTCCGCTGAAATTTACCGAAAACACTGTTTTGAAAGTCCGTTCGGCGTTGTCTTCGGGTAAAATGAGCGCTGTCAGGACAATAAAACTCGATAAACAAACTTATGCGCTGGCAACCGCCTCCGAAACAGAGGTAACATCCGATATGAAAGTCGAATACTATAAAGGAAAATATTTCAAAGCCTCCGAACTCGCAGGAAAAACGCCTGTCGAAACCGAACAGACAGAATCGTTGAGAAAGGTAAAATACCGGATTCCCGACTACGGTGAAATTAGCGAAGACGATTTTTACAGCGTTGTGTTAACGGGTCACTTCAATGTTCCCGAAGACGGAGTGTATGATTTTTCAACGGTTGTCGATGGTCTATGGATCGACGGTAAACTGTTTATCGACAATGAAGGAACTGTCAGAAAAAATATGAAATCCGGTAAATCGATAGCCCTCGCAAAAGGATATCATGCTATCCGAATTGTCAGGTTGGGAAATATCATCGGCGGATGGCCCTCGCAATGGAATTCTGTCGACGTATCGTGGAAAAAAACAGAGCAACAAAAATTTCGTCCACTAAAGTAATATGTAAGCAAGGTTTCGGCATACACAACTGCCTTTTTTGTCGGTAAAAGCAAGAAAATCTGTTCCTTCGTCATTGCTTAAAACGAGACAGCCGATATAGATATAGTATGCGAGGTTCATCCAAAAGACAGTGATTTTCTTTTCGTAATTGATTTTTTATTATCTTTGCGGCAAAAATTTTATAAAAGATCCAGAAATTATGGCAACAATTTTAAAATCAAATCAGAGGGAATTTAAGGAAGAGCCTAATAAAATAGACAATTTCAGGCTTTTTTCCGATGTTTCAATAAAAAAGGGTGTAAATTCTCAAAATTTGATTTTCGATTTACGACAGTTAAATCCGGGTCAATACAACTGTCCATATCATTTTCACCGATGTGCGGAAGAATTGTTTATGATAATTTCCGGCGTTGCTACATTGAGAACGCCGAATGGATTGGAAATTGTCGAAAACGGCGATTTGATATTTTTCGAAACAGGCGAAACAGGAGCACATCAGTTGTATAACCATACGGAAATCCCTTGTGTATATCTGGATATAAGGACTTTTGCCGGATTTGATGTATGCGAATATCCCGATTCGAATAAAATTAACATTATGCTATCAACCGAATCAAACGGGATATTTGATAAAAACAGTCAGGTAAATTACTTCAACGGAGAGGATAATGTTCGGGATAAATGGAAACAAATCGAGTCAGAATTTGCAGAATTATAGATATAATAAATAAATACTATGCATAAAAAAAGTTTACAATACAGCCGGAGGAATTTTCTCAAAAGTTCGGCATTAGGTATTATGGGAA
>JAITKY010000041.1 GCA_031278135.1 Prevotellaceae bacterium
AATGTCGATGAATGAAATGTATATTCAATGTATAGGCATCAAGCGTGCTACTGCCACAATTGGGCTAATGAATTTAACATACAACATGTTTCGTAAAATTCAATTGGATGCAATCAAGGGATAAGTGTGTCCTGACGCGAACAAGTAAAATTATTAAATACATGTATGTCAATGAGATATAAAAACAACATAAGTTTACAAACAAATATCGAACGATGGATATAATGTATGCTCAATCTTAAAACCGGAGGATGTGAGTTTACAAACAAATATCGAACGATGGATATTTGCTGTGAAATTTTCAAAAAAAAATGACATGAAACAAATGGGAGAAAAATAAAGAGTTTTTAGAGGTTACCTTGTTTAATTCGCGCCGATGAACAAAAAAAAATACAGACACCGCAATATGAATAAACATCCTGATTATTTACAATTTAGCGGATATATTTTCCGGCATTGGAAAAAAATATATGTTTTTTAGCACTTTTTTTGGGACTTATTGAAAAAAAAGTTATACATTTGCGAAAAATTTTGACTTCGAAAAAAGGGTTTTAATTATGGCAAAAAAAAACTTGGAATCTAAGCCGAGACGGCTGCACAGACATACAATAGCCTTTAATGATAAGGAATTTAAGGTCATTGGACAACATGTAAGCAAGTATAAAATTAAAAACAAGTCGAAATTTTTTAGAGAAGCAATAATTGCGACAATACTTCAAAAAGCGGAGGACGATTATCCTACGCTGTTTTGAAAATGAGTTCAACATTTTAGAAAGGTGTTTATAATGAAATCGAAACGGCAAATTGATTTTGAAAAAAGTCTTGAGGTTGTATATACGATATTGAAGCATCTCACGCCGAAAGACAAAGAGTTGATTGCAGAATCTGCATCTTGCCTTTTTCTGCCGAAAGGGAAAATGGTTTTCAGGGAGGGCGAAACGCCAAGTCATTTAGTGTGCCTTATTTCGGGGCAAGTGAAAGTATTTAAAGAAGGAATTGCCGGACGCGACTGGATTGCACGGATGGTTAATTCTGCCGAGTTGTTGGGATACAGGGCTTTATTCGGCGAAGAAGAGTATAATGTTTCGGCGCAGACCATTCAGGATGCCATCGTTTGCAGGATTGACAAGGAGGCAATTTTTACTATTCTGAGAAGAAATCACAACCTGGTATTCGACATAATGAAGATGCTCGCCAAAGAGTTGGGATTTGTGCACGCAAAGACCATTACTCTGACACAGAAACATATAAGAGGACGCCTTGCCGAAGCGCTACTCTTCCTCGAAAATACTTACGGATTTGAAGACGACAGACAGACACTGAAAGTAAAATTATCGAGAGAAGACCTTGCCAATCTGTCGAATATGACAACAGCCAATGCAATAAGAACACTGTCGGCATTCAGTGTCGAAAAATTAGTGGAATTAGACGGCAGAAAAATAAAACTCCTTGACAAAAAATTACTTGAACAAATCAGTCAAATTGGGTAGAATATAATTTAAAATAATAATAACATGGGATTTAACGAACAGTATCATAAACTATTGGCAGATAAAAAACAGAATCTTGCCACATTATCGGAGAAATCTACTGAATTAATCAGCGACTTGATGTCGCCCGAAAAATGGTTCGAAGCAATGGCGCTGTGCGAAGCGGCTGTGGACGCCGGAAAATTGGATGATAATATCCTGACTCTGAGGGTAGAAATGTTTTTCAACGGGAAAGAATTACATTCGGGAGTCAATCTTAACGACGAAGATTATGCCGAATGGTTTGTTCAACTTGTTGATTTCAACATGAAACTTGCGGATGCAGGCATTACAGATGCGTGGGTCGAGTTGAGCAGTCATTACGACCATGCCCGTTTTCCGTACAGAGATTATTCGAAATCAGAAGAATACATGCTTACAGGCGTAAATCTGGAAAACCCTCTTGCTTTGGCGTTGCACGGATATCATTTGTATTATGGAATGAGTTTTGCAGAAGTCGATAAGGAAAAAGGGCGGGAGCTGATGCTTAAAGCAAAAGCAAAAAATTTCGAAAAAGCCGATGTGTATCTGCTTATTTCGGAGTTCGATTCGGATATCGACCCCGCGGTTTACGAACAAAAAATCAAAGACCATAACTCTACAGCAAAGATTGGAAATCAATTATGGTATCTTTTGGGCGACTTGTATCATGAGAAATTCGGTGATATTAACCGGGCAATCGAGGCTTACGACAAAGGTATCGAACTGAACGGCGATCCTTACTGTAAATACAAAAAGGCGCTTGCAATCCTGAACGGCGGAATCGAAGGCAACAAAGACGAAGCGATTCTGATGATGGAAGACACATACGGGTGGAATGTTGCACATGCCGCTGATTTTATGGGACAAGTCTATTATTATAACGAAGATTATCGCAATGTGGAAAAGGCGATAGAATGGTACAAAAAAGCGATTTCGTACTACAATGCACACGCAATGCTGAATATTTCGTTTATATATCTCTACAATGATGATTACAAGAATATTGCAGAAGGAATCAAATACATGGACATGGCTATTGAAAACGGGAATATCCGCGCTTTGGATGAAAAAGCATATTTCCTGCTCGAAACCGGAGAAGAAAACCGGAATATCCCTGAAGCAAAGGCGCTTTTGGAGAAAGCATACGATGCCGGCGATGGATATGCTGCTTTTCGTCTGGGACAAGGATATCAGTGTGCGGAGTTTTCGGAAGAACGTGATTATGAGACTGCTTTCAAATACTATCTTGTCGGAGCGGAACGTGATAATCTCTTTGCCATCGAGATGCTTGGGCGTTATTACAGAGCCGGAATTGTGGGCGACCCCGACCCCGAAAAATCGCTTGAATATTACCGTAAAGCAGTGGACCGCAACTCGAATTATGCAAGAGTCGAGCTCGCTATATGCTACGAAGATGGTTTCGGAGTAGAACAGGATTATAACAAAGCGTTTGAACTGTTGAGCATTGCTGCCGACAACAATCATCCTTACGCTTACACCAAACTTGGATATTATTATATGAATGGCATTATGGGTGAAACCGATCTCGACAAGGCCTTCGAATATTTTTCGAAAGCAGTCGAAGGAGGCGATCCCGATGCAATGTTCAATCTTGGACGAATCTACAAATATTCTATCGGACGCCCTGAAAATCCGGAACTTGCGTTGAAATATTTTATGCTTGCCGCCAAAAACGGCGATATGGACGCCAATATCGAAATGGGAATTTCGTATGAACATGAATATGGCGGTCTCGAATTTGACGGTGAAAAAGCAATCGGATATATGAATTTTGCCGCTGAGAGAGGGCATTCGTACGCTCAATATAAACTTGGCGTATATTATTATTACGGTATTGTCGAAAAAGACAAGGAGAAAGGGCTTGAATATCTGCGTAAAGCATACGAAAACGGGTCGCCTTATGCAGCGGCGATTCTTGGTGACCATTTGCTATACAGCCATGACGAAAACGAAGATTTAGGCGATGCTTTTCAATACTATAAATTCGCTGCCGACAAGGATTATGTGACTGAAGGCATCGGATTGTGCTATCAATTCGGGATAGGCGTGGAAATCAGTGAATCGGAGGCGTTTAAGTATTATTTGATTGCTGCAGGACGGGATTATATAGCCGCGAAACTACGGTTGGGATTATGTTATAAATACGAAATCGGGACGAACAAAAATATTGTGGAAGCATATAAATGGCTGTTGCAGGCTGCCGAAGAAGGCAATCGAATTGCTGAGTATGAAGTTGGTATGCTGTTGCTGGATGGCGAAGGAGTAGCAATGGATCTGGAAAAAGGCATAGACTGGCTGCATAAAGCAGCGGAAGACGAACAGGATGACGCTCAACTCGAACTTGGAAACTGTTATCTCACAGGTCGCGGCGTGGATGAAGACGAAGTTCAGGCAATGTACTGGTATCAGAAAGCAGCGGAAAACGGTAATGAAACAGCGCAGAAAATCATCGGAAAACGCAATAAAAGACGATAACAAACCGTAAGGAGAATGGCGCGGATAAGGATTGATATTTCCTTCAAAGGAACTGATTATCACGGGTGGCAAATTCAGGAAAACGCTTTTACCGTGCAGGAAGAATTGAACAGGGCTTTGAGTACGGTTTTGCGCGAAAATATCGAAACTGTGGGCTGCGGACGAACCGATACCGGAGTGCATGCCCGGCAATTTACGGCGCATTTCGATTGTGTAAACAGGATTGACGATTTTGATTATTTGAAATTCAAATTAAACACTGTCCTGTCGAAAAATGTCGCTGTACACGATATTTGCACGACGTATCAAGGATTTCATTCCCGTTTCGACGCCGTCAAACGAACATACAAATATTTTATTCACACGTCGAAAAATCCTTTTAAAAACGAGTATTCAACATTTTTTCCTTACAGCCTCGATATGAACTTGATGAACGAAGCGGCGACTTTGTTGATAGGAAATAAGGATTTCACAAGTTTCAGTAAACTGCATACGGATGTGGTTGATAACTACTGCAATGTTTACGATGCAGAATGGACGCAGGCAAACGGAGAATATGTGTTTACGATTTCGGCAAACCGCTTTTTGAGGAATATGGTCAGGGCGATAGTCGGCACTATGCTGGACGTCGGGCGAAATAAAACATCGGATTTTGCCGGAATTATCGAGGCTAAAGACAGAAACAGTGCCGGTTTCTCTGTCCCGCCGCAAGGTTTGTTTTTATGGGAAAATGTGTACGGTGAATGAAATATTTTAATAATATGAAACATAATAATATGAAATACATTTATTTAACATTACTTTTGTTTATGATGTCCTGCGGTGGCAAACAGTCTGTGCCGCAGCCCGGTTATATGGTTGTCAATGGCAACTATATTACTGTTTCGGGAATGGCTTTGGGAACATCGTTTAAAATCATATACAACGACAGTAAAAAACGTGATTTTTACGATTCTGTGATGAAAATTTTCGACGAGTTCGAAAATTCGCTTTCGTTGTACCGGAAACATTCTATTATCTCGAAAGTGAATAGAAACGAGGATGTGGTTCTTGATGATTATTTTATCGAGATGTTCAACCGGGCGCGTGAAATTACCGAGCAAACCGATGGTGCATTTGATATTTCGGCGGCTCCTCTTTTCGAAGTGTGGGGGTGGGGCGAAAAAGAAAAAATTAAGGTAACTCCCGAAATGATAGATAGTTTGAAGCAATATACGGGTATGGACAAAATCCGTATCGAAGGACGTAAAACGTTTAAAACAAGTCCGAATGTCAGGATAAATTCCAACGCTATAGCAAAGGGGTACTGTTCCGATATTGTCGCCAAATTTATTGAGCGGCAAGGAATAAGCGACTATTTGGTGGAAATCGGCGGCGAAGTGGTACTCAAAGGCAAAAACCGTCTCGGAAAAGACTGGCGGATGGGAATCGACAAGCCTTTCGACGGTAATCTGATTCCGGGTCAGTCGTTGCAGGCGATAGTGAACATTTCGGACAAAGCACTCGCTACATCAGGCGATTACAGACGTTACTATATCGAAAACGGAGTGAAATATTCGCACACCATCGACCCTAAAACAGGATATTCGGCAAAACAAAATGTGTTGAGTGTCACGGTAATCGCTTCCGACTGTATGACCGCCGACGCTCTGGCTACGGCTTTTATGGTAATGGGACTGGAAAAAACGAAAAAGTTTTTAATGCAACATCATGATATCGAAGTGTTCCTGCTATACGCAGATAAGGATGACGTGAAAGAATTTGTCTCGGAAAATATGAAACACAGAATTGTGAATCCGTAAAAAATAAGGCTAAAAAGATTTAAGATTTAAGATTTAAGATTTAAGATTGGGCTGACGCAAGCTTAATTATGGGATGGCAAATGACGCCGAAGTCGTGCGCCCACAAGGGGATGTAGTAAATGTAACCGTAGCGGGTTACCGGGTAAGGGAATGAGAAATTCAGAAAGAGTATTAAACGGTCTATCAGAGAAGATATAGACTGAATACATTAATGGAGAACCGCATACATCGAAAGGTGTACGTCCGGTTCGGGGGCAAGTACTTCCAATTCTGCCGCAGTAATGCGGCGACTGGCGGGAGGTGCTTAGCCTACGTCGAATATTGATAACCTCGAACAAGCGTAGCGCAGCTCGGGGACAGCGCCCCTCCCCTCTCTGCCAACTCCGCAGGGGTTGAATTATTTCGTAGTTCCAATGAGGAGGCGACATATACCCCGAGCTGCGCCTTCGGCTTGTAAGGGGGTTATACATATTTGAGTCCTTCGGACTCTTGGACAG
>JAITKY010000045.1 GCA_031278135.1 Prevotellaceae bacterium
TAATTCGCCGGTTAATTTTGCGTAAATATCATCTTTGGCATAAAGCGTAATGCCTGCTCCAAATAAAAAAACGGCTATAAGAATTGCGTTTCTCAATGTATATTTTATTCTTTTATAATTAATTATTTCAAAACCATTGAGTACGACGTCTCTGAAATTCAACTTGCCGCACGGTAAGCGGTTAAATAATTTTGTTGTCATTGCTACATTTTTCATTAATAAAACTATCCGCAAAAGTAATGGTTTTTTTCTTATTTCGCAATCTAAATCTTTTTTGGGGGCGCTATTTGTCACAGACATCTTTTGGACTCCTTTGCTACAACTTTTGGGGCTTAAATTGATGACATTGGCATTAGCCTTATTGACTGTCCCGGGGCTGTGCGACTGTGTTCAAACGCTAAAAACGGATGTTAATCCTGTTGGCTTTAAGCCTGACGGAATGCTTCTGCCTTATGGTTTATTTTTCAATTTGCTGTAAACTGTAATATCTGTACAGTTCCAGTTGTGAACGGTAAACTTCGCTGTTTTGTTCCGTTTCTACATAATTGTTTTGCATATCACGGGCTTTGATATTATCACGCCATTGAATATCAAACACATCCCGCAATGTTTTCTTTATTTTTCCGTTAGTGATATTGATGCCGGCTTCTATTCGGAGGTCGAGGTTGCGAAGCATAAAGTCGGCACTCATAATGAACACTTTTTCATTGCCGTCGTTGTGGAAAATCATCATACGCGCATGTTCCAGAAACCTGTCCACGATACTGATAACTTTGATATTACTGTCGTCGGCTTGCGGCGACAAACAACACGCGCTTCTCACGATTAAACGGATTTCGACGCCTTCGCTGCTTGCTTTGTTGAGCAGTTTGATCATTTTTTCGTCGGTCAAATTGTTGAATTTGCCGTAGATGTATGCTTTTTTTCCGTTTTGGGCGTTTTTGATTTCGTTTTTGATAAGTTCTTCGAACTGTTTTCGCATATAATACGGTGCGACAGTCAGTTGTTTAGTCGAAACTCTGGTGGGTATGCTCTGTAGAAAACCGAAAATGGCTTTGGCGTCGGTGACGGTTTGATTATCGGCGGTAAAAAAACCGAAATCGCTGTAAACTTGCGCTGTCGCCTCGTTGAAATTGCCTGTACCGACATAGACGTAACCTTTATTTTTTCGCCTGATTAAGACTAATTTACAATGTATTTTTATTCCTCTGACGCCGTGAATCACTTTGATGCCTTCTTTTTGTAACAGTTCCGAATATACGGTATTTTGTTCTTCGTCGAAACGGGCGAACAACTCAATCACAACGACAACTGTCTTACCGTTTTTTGCAGCGTTAATCAAAGTGTTTATGACTTTCGAATTTTCGGCTAAACGATAGAGTGTAATGTAAATACTGTCCACTTTAGGGTCTATTGCCGCCTCTTTCAGAAAATCGACGAAATGATTGAAAGTATGATAAGGATAATTCAGCAAAATATCTTTTGTATCAATCACTTTCAGGATACTCGAAAACGGTTTTATGTCGGGACTGTACAGCGGCGTAAGGATAGCGTCTTCGAGGTCGGGACGCAGTTTCGGAAATCTCATTAAGTCGCTCAACAGATGGTATCTGCTTCCCGCCGACAAGTCTTTGTTTTCTTTCAGTTTGAATTTTGTCGAAATAAACTCAAGCATATCCGCCGGCATTTCCCTGTCATATATCAGCTTAACGGGTTGTCCATGCAATCGTTTGTTAAGACTTGTATTCATTTTTTCGAGCAGACTTTTTGAAATATCGTCGTCAAACGAAAAATACGCATCACGCAAAGTTCTGAACGTATACGCTGAAATACTTTTGTAACTGAACATGAAAAATATCTCGTCCAGACAAAGACGGATTATGTCATCCAAAAAAATAATCACCGTTTTTTCATTCTCCGACGGCAGTACAACGAATCTCGGACACGATTCATTTACAGGGATGCGGATGATAGCGTAACGGTTATTTTCTTTCGACGTAATCATTTTCACGACGAAGTAAACACTGTTGTCTTTCAGAAAAGGTATGCCAGTATTTTTTTTCAAAATCAAAGGAATAAGCCGTTGCGCCACTATCGACGAAAAATAATCACGGCAAAATATTTTTTGATTATCGTTCAACTGTTGTTCGTTCACAATGTAGATGTTATGGGTTTCCATGCCAGAAAGAATTTCGTTATAAACCTGTTCGAATATCTTCTGCGATTCCGATACACAGCTGTTTATCTGTGTCAATAACTGTTTTGCCGATTCGTGGATATCAGTCTCTTCGACGCCGAGTTTCTTTTTGCCGGTCTTTATATTGCACGTTCTTACGATATTTGCGACATGTATCCTTATAAATTCGTCCTGATTGTTTGAGAAAATCCCCAAAAATCTCAACCGTTGAATCAATGGAACGTTTTTGTCCTGCGCCTCCTGTAACACTCTCCCGTTAAAATCCAGCCAACTTAATTCTTTATTGTTTAAAATCATATAAATATTTAGAAGTCGTCGTTGTCCGTTGACAGCGTTTCGGATAGCGCTGTGACGGGAAATGCAATAATTTCAATTGATTGTCCGTGCCATTTACGCAGGATTGTGACAGGAATCGTATGCCTGTAATTTGTCGGTTTGAATATTTGTATGTACATCTTATATATATTTTTTTATTACTTTTTGTGTGCAAAGGTAATAAAAATCAAATACACGAAAAAAATCATGTACTTACAAGTTGCCAGCCCGTTCCGTTCCAATAAAATACTCCGAAATCAAGTCCGCCCCATGCGCCAAGAACATTGTAAAATGTCATCAAATCTGCCGTATATCCCGATCTCGGTACATTACAGTAACTGTTCCGAAGAGGACGACAGTAACGTATATAGGAGATGTCAATAAATTAAGTACTTTCTATTCGCCATGAAATTTGTATCGTTTTATATTTATTTTTCAAACTCCTCATCGCTAATTTTTATTCCTGTTTTATATTCTGTATCATTTAACTTTGCAGTTATTTTCAGTCCTGTTTTTGTTGTTGTCGCATTAGTGGTTTTCGCGGCAATTTATTGATATATAAGAAAATAAACGATGTTCAATTTTATTCCACTTGCTCGTTCCAGTCGGCAAATGGCTTATATGCAATTTTAATCCTGTGTCATTTGGCAAATTGTTGTAACTCACTTTTCCATAGAATTTTTCAAACCATTACTGCCGTCGCTATCTGCATTAACATACAATTTTGTTGCTTTAGTATCTAGCTGCTCAAATTAATTGCTTTCGGCTTGTCCGGCGGCTTAGGGTTATAAAAATGCCCAAAGCGACTAATCTGGGAAAAGGAATTATTTTTATTTCGATTGGAGTAGGTATTTTTTCGTATTTGCGAGCATTTTGAATTACAATCACTTTGCAATTGGGATTATATGTGCGATAGGGATTATTCCTTTTACAATCGGCGTAGGTTATTTGTTTATTTATTTTCTCGAACAAAAAAAGAGACGATCGATACCGGAAAAAATGAGAAATGAGATTTTGCTTGTTTTACGTGCTGCCTGTTGGACGACAAAGACGCTTTCTGACAGTTGCTTGAAATATACGATAAGTCAATTACAATGTCCGTCAATCGATTTGACACTAACTTATCTGGGTATATTGTTTTGTGTTTGCGCAATGGCACGACAGGATAATGTTCCACGTGGAATATTATTGTTTTTGGTTTCGGCACGAAACGAACATCCGCAATGACGTGCTTCTGGCTGCGCCGTTACAATATGGCGGAAGGATAGACAAAGATTATTTAGATTTTCCATCATTATTCCCGTTCGAGTATAAATAGATTTACACAGTTTTTTGAGCGGGAATGAATAAAACAAAATCCATACAAATTCATAGAAACTGTGTTGTCTGTGCACTGCAAAACAAATGTTCCACGTGGAACATTTTGCATATTCGAGAAAAATCACTACTTTTGTGCGAAATTTTTATTAAAAAACGTTAATTTAAATGTTCCACGTGGAACAATCTTAAAAAATATGGCAATAATAAATAGGGCGAATCCTTACACTGTTCCGATGTCTTTTCAGGTAAAAGAAGAGGTGTTCATGAATATTTTGTCTCCATACAGTATTACCGGATATGTTGTGGATGTTTTCGAACAGCGAATTTTTAAGGGCAAGATTTATGTTAATGTTTTCGGACAAATCGAATGGATAGAAGAGACTGATGTCTGCGAAGAACGGTATATTATGCATGGATTTATTGATTCGCATGTTCATATCGAGAGCAGTATGCTGATGCCCTCGGAATTTGCACGGTCGGCTGTGGCGCATGGCGTAGTCGCTACAGTTAGCGACCCGCACGAGATTGCGAACGTTCTTGGCGTCGAAGGCGTCGAATATTTCATCGAAAATGGACGACAATCGGGATTTAAATTCTTCTTTGGAGCGCCTTCGTGTGTGCCTGCTGCACCATTCGAAACCTCTGGAGCACGTTTGGGCGTCGAAGAAGTTAATTATCTGTTGCGTAAAAACGATATTTGGTATTTATCCGAGATGATGAACTTTCCGGAAGTGATTGCCGAGACGCGGATATAATAGGCAAAATCGAAGCAGCAAAGATGCTAAACAAGCCTGTCGATGGTCATGCGCCATGTCTTTCGGGTGATGCATTAGCGAAATATATCGCCGCCGGAATATCTACCGACCATGAATGTATGGATATCTGCGGAAGAAAAACTGTCGCTCGGAATGAAGGTGTTAATCAGGGAAGGAGACGCTGCCAAGAATTTCGACGCTTTATATCCGTTGATTAACCGTTATCCTTCGTTGGTGATGCTGTGTGCCGACGATTCGCATCCCGACGATTTGCGAAAAGGATATATCAACAGGTTAGGAAACAAGGCTCTTGCACATGGAATTGATTTCTTTAATCTGCTCAAAGCCGTTACTGTGAATCCGGTTTTTCACTATGGTATACCAGTGGGTTTACTGAGAGAAGGCGATTCAGCCGATT
>JAITKY010000131.1 GCA_031278135.1 Prevotellaceae bacterium
ATACTGTCGGCGTTTTGGATAAAAATAGGAGCCCAAGTTTCGGGAGAACTTTTTGCCAGACGGACTGTCGAACTGAAACCGCTGCCTGCCATCGTAAAAATACTTTTTTCGTCTTTTTCGATATTCAAAACAGTGGTACCCAAAGCAAAAGAACTTATATGCGAAATATGCGACACGAAGGCAATATGTTTGTCGTGAATATCGGACGACATGTACGAAATATCCATACCGATACTGTGATACATACTGTGAACAACGTCGAGTGCGTATTCCGAGCTCAATTCCCTGTCGCAGATGATTGTCTTTTTACCTTCGAAAAGATTGTCGATAGCCGCTTTCGGACCCGAAAATTCTGTTCCGGCAATAGGGTGTGAAGCAACATATTGCGACCGTCGGGGATGATTTTCACTTTCCTGACATATTCCTTTTTTGGTAGAACCCATGTCCACAACGACAGTTTTGTCGTTTTTTGTTGCATCCAGAATGTCGAGTATCTCAACAAGCACTTTGCGCGCTGTGTTGACGGGAATACTGAGAATCACGATATCCGATTTACATACAGCGTCTTTCATCGGTAAAACTTCATCGACAATACCCAGCCACATAGCGTCGCTACGATGAATCTCGTTATTATCGATGCCTGTAAAATTTGTTCCAAATCCACTTTTTCGTAACGACAGCGCAAGAGAACCGCCTATCAAACCAATACCTACAACTGTGATTGTCATTATGTTTTATCTTCGTCCGTAACTTTTTCTATACGCCGGACAATCCGGGTCTTTGTAAAAGATTCTGTTAAAATGCCACGACAGAAACAGTTCATGTGTTCCCATCTTTGAAATACTCGCTAAATCGCCTGTACCATAATCGAATGAATATCCCAACCGGATTTTGGATGTCAGATTTGCGCCGACAAGTACAGCAAACTGTTTATTCAATCTGTACATCCCGCCAAGCCAGAATCTGTCGTTATACGAGCCTCTGCTTAAACTTTTAAGGAAATATACGATAACGCCTCCTTCGATTCTGTTAATATTATCCCTGTACATATACGAAACAACAGGTTCGAGGCTCATCCCGTCCGAGACATTGAACCGTGAAGAAGCGTACGACCAGAAGTTCATACTTTGAGCTGTGAAAAACGAATTAACCGCTTCGTATTTCAACAAATGACGGACAGAAGCGCCGATTTTCAGCGGACCTTTAAACTCCAGCCCAAAATCGAAGTTGGGATTGTATTCGTTAAATTTCGAGTAGCTTAGAGCAGGGTCGGCGCTTTGGTCGAGCATATCGGGGGAAATATGGCTGTTCCTGTTCTGCAAGTATCCCGACAATCCTAACGCCAGCGACGATTTGTCGCCGATACGGATGTAATATGCGTATGCAAATTTTGCCGACCATGAACTCATGTAGCCGATTTTGTCGGTATATACAGCCAGCCCGAACCCGGAACGCATATCATCGACGTACGTATCAACGGATACGGCGTTGGTTACCGGCGCTCCGTCGGTACCTATCCATTGCATCCGGCTGTGAAAAAATACTCCGGTCGAAAAACTGCTTCCTGTAGCGCCAGGATTGTATATCGATTCGTTAAACCAACGTTGCGATAAATCGAAATCACTCTGGGACTTAACCGTCCCGTAAAAGAAGATAACAACCGGCAATATTAAATATTTAAATCTCATCGCTGTTACAATTTATGGCGCAAATATACATCTTTATTTTGGATTGTTACATAATTTTTATTTTTTGTCTGTATTTTTACAATTCAAAAAACTGCGTTAATGAAACATATCTTTATTTCTATTATCATGACAGTCACTGCTGTTACAGGATTTGTACCCGACGCTTGTTCGCAGAAAATTCCGGCGTATAAAGATGTAAAATTACCGGTAGAACAACGGGTTGATGACCTGATGAATTAATGACTCTCGAAAAAAAAAATTGCACAATTGCAAAACTTCGTCCGAACGATCTCGGTTTGAAACTATGCCGGTTATCGTTACAAATATATTCGGAGTCAATAAGTCCCGCAGTGCCTTGCAGGGCTTGTCCGCAACAATTATGTTTTTTATCGTAACGACGAAGAAATTACGACATTGAATTTTTTTTCGCCAATCTTTTTTCCCATTCCCAGGCTGTGGCGAGCATTTTTTCGGTTGATGTTTCTGCTTTCCAGCCGAGTTCGTTATTTGCAAAAGTGGGGTCGGCCCACACTTTTTCGACGTCTCCTTCGCGGCGGGCTACGATTTTTCTGTTGACTTTCACTCCTGTAGCCTGTTCGAACGTATTGAGTATTTCCAGCACCGACAGTCCTTTGCCTGTACCCAGATTGAAAAATTCTATTCCGTTTTTGTTTTTATTTCCCAAAAGACGTTCTACAGCAATGACATGAGCCTTAGCCAAATCGACAACCCATATATAATCGCGTATCGCCGATCCGTCGGGAGTATTATAGTCGTTACCGAAAACCCGCAGACATTCGCGGATACCGATTGCCGTCTGAGTAACAAAAGGGATGAGGTTATTCGGCACACCGTTTGGCAATTCGCCGATTGCAGCGGAAGGATGCGCTCCTACAGGGTTGAAGTATCTTAAAGCGATACATTTCAGGCGGTTGTCGGCATGAATTGTATCCCGTATTATTTCTTCTGCAATTTGTTTTGTATTTCCGTAGGGCGATGTTGCCGGTTTCACGGGAGCGTTTTCCGTGACGGGCAAAATATCTGGCTGTCCGTAAACGGTGCATGATGAAGAGAATACCAGATTGTAAGTGTTCTGTTCGCCCATCAGTTCGAGGATATTTAAAACCGAAATCAGGTTATTTTTATAATATAGCAAAGGTTTTTCGACCGATTCTCCAACTGCCTTGCTTGCAGCGAAATGTATTATCGCTTCTATTCCGGGATATTTTGCGAAAACCTCAGCCAACGCCTGTTTGTTCTGACAGTCAATTTTTTCGAAAGCCGGTTTTTTTCCTGTGATTGAGGCTATGCCGTCGAGTACATCTATCGAAGAATTTGATAAATTATCGACAATAATTACTTCATATCCATTATTTTGAAGTTCGACTACCGTGTGAGAACCAATATAACCGGTTCCTCCTGTTACTAAAATTTTACTCATTTATCGTTATTATTTATTAAATCATTCAAAAACTGCTTTAAAGATGCGCTTTCCAGCCTGCGTCCCACGATTTTCCTGTCTTTGTCCAGCACATACACTTGAGGGACAGAATACAAACTGTAAGCGATTCTGAAATCGTTCACATTTGTCGGGTCCCATACGTTTATCCAGTCCGTCAATTTATATTTGTATACGAATTGTACCCATTCATTTTTGTCGTTGCGGGCATATACGCAAAACCCTGCTAAACCATTGTTTTTAAACTTTTTGAATATCTTATAGATTTCGGGAATTTCGTGTTGGCAATGAGCACATGAGGCATCGAAAAAACAAAGCAGAATATACGGGGAATCAATATCGTATAGCGATTCGGCGCCTCCGGTGATGGTTTCCATTTTCAGGTTTTTTGCCTGTTTACCTGTCAGAGTTTCACGATTTTTGTTGGCATAGTCGATGATTTTGTTAAGATATTCTTTGTCGTCCATGCCCGCTTTGCCTGTCAGATAATAATTGTCAATAATGTGAACGGCAACGTTTTCCATTCCCATTATTTTCGTGTCGCCGTCATCGTCAATGGGTTGAAAATATTTGTCGAAAATATGACGTGTGAGGGATTTCATTTTTACGGTATCATTTACGGTTTCTGTTAATATCGAATCAACAGCGTGTATGATACTGCCGGAAGTCTGCACAATCATGTTTTCCAGACAGTTATCGATAACGGAAATGTAAGGCGTTATGTCGCTGGCGACATCGGGGGACGAAGAAATCCTGCGGTTTGGAGAACAGGCAAAAACAAATGCCAAACTCATTAGTGATATTAAAATTCGGGACATCACTGTTTTGCTTCCAACCTTTTCATTAAATGGTTCAACAATTGCGCTAAAGAAATATTTTCCAGTCCGCGACCAACGATTTTCTTATTTCTATCCAGTACATACACTTGAGGAACAGAATAAACGCTGTACAAAACTCTGTAATCGTTTTCATTTCTCGGATCCCAGACATTTATCCAATCCGTCAAATTATGTTCTTTTACAAATTTCACCCATTCATTCTTATCTCTTTGGGTATATACGCAAAAGCCTGCCAGCCCTTTATCTTTGAATTTTTGGAAAAGTTCATATATTTTGGGAATTTCCTGCCTGCAATGGTCGCAGGACGATTCATAAAAACAGACTATAATATATGGAGCATCAATATCGTACAGCGATTCGGCTCCTCCGTTGATTGTCTCCATTTTAAGATCCTTTGCTTTTTTGCCAATCAGCGTTTCACGATTTTTGGCAGCATGTTCGGTGATTTTTTGGAGGAAAGTTTCATCTTTGACATACACTTTCCCTGTTAAATAATAGTTGTCAATAATGTGAATGACAACATTTTCCATTCCCATTATTTTCGATGCCATGTAATTGTTGAAAAAGTGAGCCGTTAGAAATTTCATCATTGCCGTGTCGTTTCCGGTTTTCGACAAAATGAGGTCAATGGCGCTTATTATGCTGTCGGGAGTCTGTGAAACCATGTTTTTGAAATAGTTATCTACAGCCGGAATAAGTATGGGCGTATTTTGCATACGTTTATCCTGCAAAGTGATTCTGTCCCAATAATGATTTTTATAAAATTCACGCATATAACGGATTGCGCTGTCCTGCGACTTGGGGATATCTTTGTTATCGGGATAAATCGGGTTCATTGCCGTTGCCACCGATTCCAACAAACTGCCCGGAAATTTCGCTTTTATTTCTGCTACTTTTTCATCTGTTTGTATTTTTAACGATTTGATTTCCTCATCTATCGATTCCGATGGTTGAGCGCCGGAAATTTTGTTGCCAAGTTCGCTTTCTCTTTTTTGCCTGTTGAGAAGGAAACGCGAATAGTCGGCAAAGGCTTCGTTTTCAGGAGAATTTTTGAATGAAAGATTTTCGGGATATTTGTTTTTCGTTGTCTTTATTGTAAATTTCTGATTGACAGTGTCGGAAATTAAAAAATCGAGTATTTGCCCTCCGTCTATTGCAATCAGATACATTCCCGGAATGAGGGGGCGATCGCCCGTGAATACAGCGTTTCCTTGTTTGTCGATTTTGGCTGTATCAATCGAATATTTGTTTGCACCATAGTGCATTACAAGAAGAGCGTCTTTATTTTTTTCGCCTTTTATCGACAAACCAATTGTATAACCATGTGCATTGTCGCCGGAAATTTTGGAAAACGAAAAATTCTTGCTCGAAGAGCAGGCGAAAACAATCGTAAAACTTACAAAAATTACTAATATTTTATTCATCTGTATATTTTTTAACTTATTGATAATATTATACTTTTACTCATTTAATCTATCTTTTCCAACGATAAAATAAAGTGCAAAGATAACATTTATTTATTACCTCAAATCCGTAAGAAAAATTGAGTATATGACAAAATTCCCTTTTTATTCATAGATTAACATACAGAAGTCCGAAATCTGTGAATATCTGTGGATAAAAGGATCCACAGATTTACACAAATCTGGGAAAAAGGAATTTGTCGTACACCAATTATGATGTCTCCTATGAAGAATTAAAATTTCAGAACTCCTGACCTGTCGCAGATTAAATTGTCGTAATATTGAAAATCATAACCAAATCAGTACCCGGGAAAACAGTTTTATTATCATTGACCGTTTTGCATACTTCTTCGATA
>JAITKY010000184.1 GCA_031278135.1 Prevotellaceae bacterium
GACGCCGAAGGTCCAATCAAGAGTTTGCGAGCGTTCAAACGTATCGGCACGAAGGCGGGAGCAACCGAATCTGTCTCGATTCAGTTGACGCCAAGTGCATTCGAGTTTTTCGATCCGCAGACAAGCAAAATGACCGTCAAACCCGGTCAATACGAAATTTTGTATGGCGGCTCGTCTGCTGACGCAGCGTTGAAATCGGTTACGATAACTGTAAGTTGATGATCTGATTGCTGTGCATTAATATGATAATGGGGGCTGTCGAAAATTTACGACAACCCCCAAATTTTTTGTATCCCTCAGAGGGTTATAGTGTAACAGACAAAATTTGGAATGAATAATAAATAAGTATTACTTTTGCATCATGAAAAAAAGAGGTAAAATTATGTCGCATTATCTTGATCCGAAAAATGAACATCTTTTTTGGAATAAAACAGGTTGGATAAATTGAGAAGAATAATACACACAATTATGATACTTATATCTGTCGGGCTGAGACAGCATGTTTTTGCTCAGCAGGAGGATACGGTGAAAGTTAATGCTCTTGGCGAAGTTGTAGTAATTGGATATACGACAAAAGAAATTATTCCTGTTCAGCAACTTCGGGGGAAGGAATTGAAAAATTTGAGCGCGCATTCTGTCGCCGATGCTATACGATATTTCTCCGGAGTGCAAATTAAAGATTACGGAGGGATTGGCGGCTTGAAAACCATTAACATACGCAGCATGGGAAGCCAGCATGTCGGAGTTTTTTACGATGGCATCGAAATGGGAAATGCACAAAACGGAATAGTCGATTTAGGCAGGTTTTCGTTGGATAACATGGAAGCTATCTCTCTGTATAACGGACAAAAAAGCGAGATATTTCAACCGGCTAAAGATTTTGGTTCAGCAGGGTCGGTGTATATGCAGACACGCGTCCCAGTCTTTAATTCTGAAACAAAAAACAATTTCAAAGCGACATTAAAAGGCGGCTCGTTCGATATGATAAATCCTTCGCTTTTATGGGAAAACAAGCTGAACGACAAATTAAGCGCCCAGGTTAGCGCCGAATATATGCAGACAAGCGGCAAATACAAGTTCAGTTACAAGAAAATCGGCGGATACGATACTACCGAAGTCCGTAAAAACGGAGACGTTCGTGCTTTGAGAATAGAAACGGGTTTATTCGGCAAAATCGATGCGGGAGAATGGAAAACGAAACTGTATTTCTATGATTCCGAACGCGGGTATCCGGGAGCCTCCGTCCGCGAAAAGCCTGGAGAATATACCCATCAGGACAGACAATGGGATTCGAATGTGTTTCTGCAATCATCTTTCAGAAAAAAACTCAACGAATATTACAGCCTGTTGTTAAGTGGAAAATACGCATACGATTATCTGCATTATTTGTCCGACCCGCGCGAAGATATTACTACAATGTATATCGAAAACCATTACTTTCAGCAGGAACTGTATCTTTCGTCGGCTAATCGGTTCGCCATTTTACCGGTTTTGAACGCAGACATATCCGTCGATTTTCAATGGAACAAATTAAACGCCGATTTATTCGACTTTGTCTATCCAAATCGTTATACAGCGCTGGCAGCGGCGGCTACTGCTCTGCATCTCGATAAGCTGAAATTGCAGGCAAGCCTGTTAGCGACATTTGTGCACGAAACGACACGTAGCGGATACAGCGCCGCCGGCAATAAGGATGAATATACTCCCACATTTGTCGCTTCATACCGTCCATGGAAAAAAATCGACCTGAATTTGCGGGGTTTTTACAAACGCATTTTTCGTATGCCTACGCTGAATGACTTGTATTATACTTTTATAGGAAACACAAAACTCGATCCCGAATACACAAATCAATATGATATTGGTTTTACTTTCAAGCATAAATTTGAAAGCACAATATTGAAATACATGGAGTTTCAGGCGGATACATATTTTAATCAGGTCGAAAACAAAATTGTAGCTGTGCCGACTTCCAACCAGTTTCGATGGACTATGCTTAATCTCGGATATGTCGAAATACGCGGAATCGACATAGCTTTGCATTCAAACTGTATAATTCAGCGTTTTAATCTTCATGCCAGAATGAATTATACTTTTCAGAAAGCGCAAGATTTCACCGAGGGAAGCGATTACCGCGGAGGACAAATCCCGTATATACCCTGGCACAGCGGTTCTTTAGTCGTAAATGCGGAATACGGAAATTGGAATCTTAATTACAGTTTTGTTTATACTGGCGAACGTTATCATAGGGTGGCTAATATTCCCGAAAATTATATTAAGGCTTGGTATACAAATGATTTATCTCTCTCGAAAGAACTTGTCCTGAAAAAAATAAAACTGCGCCTGACTGCTGAAGTAAACAATATTTTTAATCAACAGTACGAAGTTGTACTGTGCTATCCTATGCCCGGCACGAATTTTAGATTTGCGATTGTTCTTCAAGCGATATAATTTGTGAGATTTTGCATATAAAATTTTCAGACCATATTTTCAGGCCTTCTTCTTCCTTTCCATTGCCGAAAATGAAAGTGTCATTTTCAATGTTCGGTTTTCAATTTGTAAAGAGAATGCTTTGACATGCAGTACGTTTACGATTGAGATTAATAAAATTTATCGCGATTCGTGTTTATTTTATAACTTGCGCCGTTTTTGTTGATTAATTCAGGTAGGAATTAAACCTCGCAGACGTTTGTCAGTCAAAGACATGAAAAAATTGTGTTAATGAAACAGAAGATTGTATTTTTTTCGATTGTAGCGTTGTTTTTGATTTCGTGCGATACGAAGCGCAAAAATGGAGAAACGCCTCTTGCTGAAGTAGGCGTGAGAAAATTGTATTTGTCCGATATCAAAGAATATGTGCAAAATCTGTCGCCCAAAGACAGCATTACAATTCTGACGGATTATGTGAACAAATGGGCAAAAAATCAATCAGTGCTGACCTATGCCGAAAAGCATCTTTCGGACAAAGAAAAAAATATAAACAAAGAAATCGACGATTACCGGACATCCTTATTGATACACAAGTACGAACAGGTATATATCCGTTCTAAGATGGATACAGTTGTGAGCGAAGCAGAAATAGAACAGCTATATAAAGACTATCCTGACAATTTCCAATTAACCGGAATATTAGTCAAAGCCTTATACATCAAAGTTGCCAACGATTTTAAGGATATTGACAAAATACGGCAATTATACCGTTCAAACAAAGAAAGAGATATCGAAGAACTCGAAAAAATTGCGATAAGCGGAGCCGAGGCATACAGCGTTTTTAATGGCGAGTGGACGCCTTTCAACGAAATAGTCGATATTTTACCGGGCTCGGAAGAGGTGTACGAAAACAGAGCTGTCAGAATGAAAGCCATAGAAGACAGCGACGAAAACTATACCTATTTCGTTAAGATAAACAACATTTCGATGGAAGGAACACTTGCGCCTTTGGAACACGTGAGGTCAAATATAAAAGATATAATCATTAACCGTAGAAAAATCAACTTAATACGCCAAATGGAAAATTCGATATTTAATGAAGCGATGAATAGAAACGAAATAAAAATTAACAGATAAAATTGATATGATCATGATAAAAAAATTAACGGCAATCGTTGTATTTACTTTAGCGCTACTGCCATTATCGAAAGCGCAAACATCGTTGGACAAAGTCGTTGCAATTGTGGGTAACGAAGCCATTTTGGAATCCGACATCGACATGCTGTATCGCGACATGCAGATTCGCGGAGGACTGGAAAATTTCAAAGAAGGAAACCCGAGATGTCAGATACTCAAAATATTCAGAGACCAAAAACTGTTGGTAGCGCAGGCAAAACTCGACAGTCTAGGACAAAGTGTGGATGATATCCAAAGTAAAGTCGACCGTAATATCGCCGCCCTGATAGCGCAGTACGGCAAAGAAACCCTGGAAGCCTATTACAAAAAATCGATAGAACAGTTTCGCGAAGAAAGCATCGAATTTGAGACAGAACAGTCGTATGCCATGTCAATGCAAGCGTCGCTCGCCAAGAAAGTGAAAATTACCCCAAACGAAGTTGCAAAATATTTTAAAACACTGAATAATGACTCTGTACCGATAATCATTCCCGACCAGTATATTCTTTACGAGATAGCCAAAAGACCAAACTCGGGAAAAGCTATCCTCGACGTCAAGGAGAAATTGCTTGGTTTGCGGAAACGTATTCTGGACGGAGAAAAGTTCCAAACACTGGCTGCTTTGTATTCTGAACACGAATCGGCAGTTCGTGGCGGGGAAATGGGTCTGAATCCATTGGAAGGCAATGTCCTTTCGATTCGTTCGGCATTGAGTCACATGCGCATAGGTCAAATATCGAAGATCATCGAATCGGAAGATGGTTTTCATATCATCCAATTGTTGGAAAGACAGGACGATACAGGGCTTGTCAATTACCGGCAGATCAGGTTGAGGCCAAAATACAGTCTTGAAGATCAGGCTCATGGCCTTGCCCGACTGGACAGCATAGTGAAACAAATCGAAACAGACAGCATTACGTTTGAACAGGCGGCATTGATGTACTCCGAAAATGAAAAATCGCGTGCAGGCAGCGGTCTGATGGTTAATATGAATGAATATTCCGGTGAAATACGGACATCGTTCTATAAAGACGAACTCAACCCTGACGATTTCAGGGCGATAGAACACATTGGAGTAGGCGAAATATCAAAACCTTACGCTTCAACAGACGTAAAAACAGGGAAGGTATTTTACAAAGTTGTTATGTTGAAAGAGTTTATTCCCTCGCACCCGGTCAATTTGAAAGACGATTTCACCCACATATCGCAACTTTACGAAAACAAGAAGCAAAACGAAGCAATCGAAGCATGGGTGTCGAAAAAAGCCGAAACCGAATATATCCGGATAAGCGAAAAGTACAAAGAATGCCCGTTTGTTAATGCTGCATGGCTGTTTTAAGAGTAAAAGGCGCTGTGAATATGAAGAATATCTTACTTGCGATATTATTGTTTACGCCTGTCATTCTTGTGGGGCAACAAGTTGAACAGGATACCTTATCGCAAAATATATTGTCGCAAGACACTTTGTCGCAGCCTTCTCCTCAAAAAAAGAAAATCCGCATCCTAAACAGCGACATTTCAAAAACAATCGAATCGGATACGGGGACTATTTCCTATTTCCGCTATAACGTCGAAATCGAACACGAAGGCGCCGTCATGAAGTGCGACAGTTCTGTGCTTTGGCCATCCGGCATTTTCGAAGCATTTGGCAATACGAAAGTTACGAGCGGCGCTACGGTTATTACGGGCGACAAAATGATATACAGCGAAATCACAGGCAAAGCAAATGTCAAGGGCCGGATAGTGTATCTCACCGACGGCAGTTCGACCCTCAGAACCACCGAAGTAGATTTCGATACGGAAACGGAAATCGGTTATTTCGAACATGGAGGCGCTATTGTCGATTCATTCAGAATTTTGGAATCCGAAAAGGGATATTACTATTCGAAAATCAAAGAATTTGAATTTATCGGACAAGTGCAATCCGATACGAAAGATTATGTATTGCAGTCGGATTCAATGAGATATAATACAGAGACAAAACTGTTCACTTTTTATTCAAATACTCATATCTGGTCCGAAGACGGCTATTTGTATTGCGACAAAGGCTGGTATGACAGCGATAAAGATATTATATTCTTTTACAACAACTCGTACATGCTCTCGTCGAAACAGGAAATATTTGCCGACAGCATTTACTACGAAAATCTGAATAAAAAAGGACGTATGTATTCGAATATACAAGTCACCGATACTGCGCAGAAAACGATTGCATTAGCCGATTTTGCCGATTTCGACATGAACACCGAAGATTTCCTGATGCGTCGAAACCCTTCGGTTATAATGTACGACGATAAAGATTCTGTTTTTATACGAGCAGACACGCTCTATTCGGTGACGAAAACAATTAAAATACCTGTGCCAAAGAACAATTCGCTTTCCGATACTGTTTTCGCAGACTCCATAACCGGTACAGCGTTCGAGACTGTGTTTCCGGATTCCATGCTTTCGGGTACTATTCTTCCGGATTCCATGCTTTCAGATTCCATACTTTCGGGTACTATTCTTCCGGATTCCATGCTTTCGGATTCCATACTTCCGGGTACTATTCTTCCGGATTCCATGCTTTCGGATTCCATACTTCCGAATACTATTCTTCCGGATTCCATGCTTTTGTTAGCGCCTTATACTATAAATACCGTTGAATACGTGGACAGTACATTTAAAGAGTTGTTTGCATTCAAAGATGCAAAACTCTATAGAAAAGATTTTCAGTTGAGATGCGATTCTATATATTTCAACAATCTCGATTCGATTTGGAAAACATATTACGATCCTATTTTGTGGGACGGGAAAAAGATGCAGATAACATCCGATTCCATGAAGTTTTATATTAAAAATGAAGAGATAGATTATGCTGATTTCAATGGAAATGCAATGGTTGTCGTTCCCGAAGGCAACCCCGACACTACTATCTATTTCAATCAGATCAAATCCAAAAACATGAGGGCGCACCTAAGTGACAGTCAATTAACTGTATTTGAGGCAATGGGAAACGTCCAGACAATTGCTTTCTCTATGGGCGAATTAATAATGAACAAATCAGAATCGTCGACTTTCAAAGTATTTTTTGAGGAGGGGAAAGCGCGTCGCATAGCTTATTATGACCAGATAACGGGAAATAACAATCCCCTTTTCCTTGTACGGGAAGATGAAATCAAACTGCCCGGATACAGATGGGAAATCGACTTGCGTCCTAAATCAGGAAACGATGTATTGAACAGATCTTTACGTCTATCGGAAAGAAAAAGCAGGGAACTGATTCCAAAACCTTCGTTTCCGATAACAAAAAAAATTGACGAAATAGAATCGAAAGTTAAAAAATTGAAAGTTGCGAATTAATTAACAGTGAATAATATAATGAATAAAACAATTACTGGAAAATGGGCTGACATTACTACGCCATTTTATTATTATGACATCGATTTATTGAAACAGACAGTCGAAACCGCTAAAAAAGAGGCAGACAAACGCGGATATATTTTGCATTATGCAACAAAGGCAAATGCTAACCCGCGATTATTGGAGATTATTTTTGCAGCAGGCTTTGGCGCTGATTGCGTGAGTGGTAACGAAATTTTACGTTCTGTAGAATGCGGGGTCAATCCGGCGCTCATTACGTTTGCAGGCGTAGGCAAAACAGATGCCGAAATCAATATCGGCTTGGATAATAATATCTTCATCTTCAATTGCGAATCGATTCCCGAAATGGAGAATATCAACAAGCTTGCCGAAGCAAAAGGGAAAATTGCCAATGTGTCGATACGCATCAATCCCGACGTTGACGCAAAAACTCACGAATATATTTCGACGGGTAAAAAGGAAAATAAATTCGGAATCAGCGCATGGGATTTCGACAAGGTTATCGAAAAATTGAGCGCGCTTAAAAATCTAAAACTTATATCTTTACATTTCCATGTAGGTTCACAGATAACAGATATGAACGTTTTTGCGGAAGTTTGTTTGCGAGTTAACAGTTTCAATCAATGGTTTAAGGAACAAGGGTTCGAACTCGAACATATCAATGTCGGCGGAGGCTTGGGAATCGATTATCAAACTCCCGGCAAAAATCCCATACCCGATTTTGCATCATATTTTGCAGTTTTTGAGCAAAATATAAAACTGTATCCGGGACAAAAACTGCATTTCGAGCCAGGGCGGTCTATTGTCGCACAGTGCGGTTCGCTAATATCCCGCGTTTTGTATGTCAAAGAAGGGAAAACGAAAGATTTTGTCATCGTCGACGCGGGAATGTCCGATTTAATCAGACCCGCTCTGTATCACGCACATCATCATATTGAAAATCTTTCGTCGGCAGGTCTCGAAAAAATCTACGACGTAGTAGGTCCGATATGCGAATCATCCGATTGTTTCGACAAGGATGTGCCTCTCAACGAGGCTAAAAGAGGCGACTTTATTGCTATACGCTCAGCAGGCGCTTATGGCGAAGTGATGGCTTCGCAATATAATCTGAGGGCAATGCCCGGCGCAATGTTTTCAGACAATATTCTTTCTTTTGATTAAGAATTAAGGATATACAATCATTTTCAATTAGCATACAGGTCTCATAAATTATATTGATACTGTCATAAAAAAGATTGATTTGATGTGTGTCTGCACTATGTTTATCTTTGCAGAAAATTTAGTTTAATAATTTTAAAAAGGTATAAAAAATATGCAACCGATTATTAATTCTCAATTGCCTGAATTTAAAGCACAGGCATATCAAAACGGAAGTTTTAGAGAGGTAACAGGCAATGATGTTAAAGGAAAATGGGCGATTTTCTTTTTCTATCCTGCCGATTTCACTTTTGTGTGTCCCACCGAATTAGGGGACATGGCAGATAAATACGCCAAATTCCAAGAACTTGGCGTAGAAGTTTATTCTGTAAGTACCGACACGCACTTTGTACACAAAGCATGGCACGATGCTTCGGAAACTATTCGCAAAATCAAATATCCGATGTTGGCAGACCCTACCGGCGCTTTGAGCCGCGCTTTTGGCGTGCTGATAGAGGAAGATGGTTTAGCTTATCGCGGAACGTTCCTCGTTAATCCCGAAGGACAAATCAAAATTGCTGAAATCCATGACAATGGTATTGGTCGTAACGCCGACGAACTGATAAGAAAAGTGGAAGCAGCTCAATTTGTGGCTACTCATCCTAATGAAGTATGTCCCGCAAAATGGAAAAAAGGCGACGCAACCCTGAAACCAAGCATCGATCTGGTTGGTAAAATATGACAAAGTCGTAAGTCGACATGAGGCTAATTTTTCCTCGATATCAAAACAACCTTGCGTTATTACAACAAGGTTGTTTTTGTTTGTAATCTTCTTATGAGCAATGGTTACACGTTTCTAACGTGGAAAACAGTGAAACGCGTTAATAAAAACATAATACCATCAGAGACTTGTTTTGATGCAGAGCTTTTGTACGATAAACCGAAATAACTATACGCAGAGTATTATGCAATGACGGACACGCCTTTTGATATTCATTTTTGTTCGGGAATTTCGGCGAATATGTTTACCAACAGTTTCCAGAATTTATCAACTGTTGCTATTTCGAGTTTTTCACCGGGCGAATGTACATCTCTGATTGTTGGGCCAAACGAAATCATATCCAAGTCGTGATATTTTTCCAAGAATAATCCGCATTCGAGTCCGGCGTGAACAGCTTTCACTTTTGGTTCTTCGTTGAACAGTTTTTTATAAACATTTTTCGTTATTTCGAGTATTTCGGAATTGGTATTCGGATCCCATCCGGGATATATGTTCGATGTTGTAACTCTCGCACTTGTGAGCGAAAACAGGCTTTTTATAATGTCGACAGTGTCGTAGAGTTTGCTTTTGATTGAACTGCGTTGACTTGTGGTTATCAACACTTCCCGTCCGTGTACAAACTTCACTGAGGCCAAATTTGTGGAAGTTTCGACCAAGCCGTCGATTTTCGTACTCATGGCAATCACTCCCGAAGGGCAGGCCTGTATAGCCGCCAACAGGTCAAACTGGCTGATTTCGTCGATAACATAGTGTGGACCTTCGGTTTTGACAAATTCTATTTGCATATCTTTTTCGATATGGCGGTATTCGTCTTCGAGATGGCGACGGAAGTTAGAATAGTTTTTCATGATTTTGGAAACCAAATCGCTGCCGATATAAAACGTTGCAAATGCTTCCCTTGGAATAGCGTTTCTGAGATTTCCACCGTCGTAAGCGCTGATTCTGAAATCGTATTTCGAAGACATTCGCCACAAAAAACGATTTAACAGTTTGATTGCGTTGGGGCGTCCTTTGTTGATATCATCTCCGGAATGCCCGCCGGTCAAGCCTTTTATCGACAGTTTGAAGCCGATATAATCCGAAGGGACAGGTTCGGAGATAAAAGTCAGGCGGATTGTTGTGTCGATACCGCCAGCGCAACCGATGAACAGTTCGCCATCGTCTTCGGAATCGAGATTCAGGAGTATTTTCCCCGAAAAGAAGTTTTTCTCCAATGCTTTCGCTCCCGTCAAGCCTGTTTCTTCGGCTACGGTGAAAAGGCATTCCAGCTCTCCATGTTCGATTTCGTTATCAGCGAGTACAGCCAGCATCGCAGCCATCCCTATGCCGCAATCAGCGCCTAAAGTCGTCCCTTTGGCCTTAACCCAGCCATCTTCGACATACGCAGGAATCGGGTCGTTTTCGAAATCGTGGACAATTCCGTCGTCTTTTTCGGTGACCATGTCAACATGGCTTTGCAACACTACGGTTTTCACGTTTTCTTTTCCTTTTGTCGCCGGTTTCGTTATCAAAATGTTACCCGCATTGTCCTTTCTGTATTCTAAAGAATGTTTTTTTGCAAATTCAATCAAATATTCAACTATTTTTTCTTCTTTTTTTGAAGGACGCGGGATTTTACATATCTCATCAAAATAGCTAAATACGACTTGCGGTACGAGATTCGACAAACTTTCCATTTGATTTTATTTTATTATTAATCACTATTTTATTACAAGCTTTAATTCTAAAATTCGCATATTAATCAGGTTGCAAATATAAGTAAAATTCGGGAATGAATAAAAAAGATAGTGTTCTGATGTCAGTGCATATCATTTTTTTATAATTTTGTACTTTAATTAAAAGGTGAATGAAGTTACAATTATGCTCAAAAAGAAATGGTTTGCGAAAGAACATTTTGTGCATGCGAAAGGATAAATTATTAAACAAATGAAATATTTAACGTGTTTAATACTCTTGGCATTCAGCCTGTTGTTTACACCGGAAGTCAAATACCTTTCTCCGGGCTCAATTGCCATCGACGAAAAACAAAGTCTCGTTTATACGGCTTTAACAACTGCTAAATCTATAGCAATCATGGATATTGCAAGTGGAAAAACAACCGCGCAAATCATGTTGGAACAGAATCCAAACAGTATTCTCCTTTCACCCGACGCATCCACGCTTTACGCGAGTACGGGCGATGCCGCAGGAACGGTAAATGTCATCAACTTATCCCGTAAAAAAGTGAAATCGACAATAGCAACCGGACATACTCCGGAAGGAATGGCGTTGTCGGCGGACGGGAACTCCCTGTATGTCGCTAACCGGTTTTCCAATACAGTGTCAGTGATAGATTTGAAGAAAAACAAGGCGGTTACGACGATTCCGGTAATACGCGAACCTCGCTCGCTCTGTATTACTCCCGACGGTAAAACGATTGCCGTAGCCAATTTTCTTCCGGCGCAGGCAAGTACAGCTAATATTGTCGCTTCGCAAATCACGTTTATTGATGTCGCAACCAACACAGTACGGACAAATGTAACGCTTGCCAACGGCGCGCAATCGCTGACGGGAATTGCCTGTTCGCCGGATGGCCGTTATCTGTATGCCGTTCACCTGTTGTCGCGTTTCAATGTGCCTATCACGCAGTTAGACCGCGGTTGGGTGAACACAAACGCTTTAAGCATCATCGACTTAAAAGATAATTCGCTGTATGCAACCGTTCTTTTGGACGACGTTGACCATGGCGCGGCAAATCCGTACAGTATCTGTATCGATGAAAAAGGAAAATTACATATCGCTCTTTCGGGTTCGCATGAGTTGATGACGGTTGATTTGGAGGGTCTGCACAACAGCATTACAGCGCTTTTTGAGGGAAAGAAAAAAGACGCTTATGTGCGCGATAAGGAAGATTTAAGCAGTTCGCTCTCATTTGCTTCTCCGTATAAGAAACGTGTCGCATTAAAAGGACGTTCGCCGCGCGAACTGGCTTATTTTGCCGGTAAAGTCTATATCAGTAGCCGTTTTTCGACATTCCTCGAAGCGATTCCGGTAGAAGGCGGTCAGCCGGATATACTAACGTTAGGCACAGAGGCGGAACCCGACGGCATACGACGCGGGGAACTCGCTTTTTGCGATGCTTCAATCTGTTACCAGCAATGGCAAAGTTGTGCTTCGTGTCATCCCGAGGGTAGAGCCGACGGTCTGAACTGGGACCAGCAAAACGACGGTCTCGGTAATCCGAAGAATACCAAAAGCCTGCTTTATTCGCATGTTACGCCGCCCTGTATGATCACGGGAATACGCGAATCTGCCGAACTTGCTGTACGAAACGGTATTCTGCACACTCTGCAAACGCGTCAGCCGGAAACACTGGCTGTCGATATTGATGATTATCTGAAAAATCTGTCGTCCGTCGAAAGTCCTTATCTGAAAGAGTACAGGAAAAAGGATTCGAAACAACTCGGTAAAAAACTGTTCGAACAGGCAGGATGCGCTCAATGTCACAATGGTCAGTATTTTACCGATATGACAAAATATGACGTCGGTAGCGGCGATGCTAATGACGCCGGACGACCATTCGATACTCCTTCTTTAACAGAAATCTGGCGCACAGCGCCATATCTCTACGACGGAAGAGCCGCAACATTGCAGGAAGTGTTTACTATATATAATTCCGACGATAAACACGGATTTACGAAAAAACTAAGCAAGGAAGAACTGGATGCATTGGTTTTGTATGTAAATACGCTGTGATGAGAAAATAAATCTGTCGTCGATAGGAGTACTCTCGATTTCGTCCAATCTACCTACAGCGCCTAAGGAATATCCTCTTTTTATCCACAGATGTACACAGATGTTCACAGATTTGATTCATCTGTGTGAATCTGTGTGAATCTGTGGATCATATCCTCTTTTATCCACAGATGTACACAGATGTTCACAGATTTGATTCATCTGTGTAAAATCTGTGTGAATCTGTGGATCATATCCTCTTTTTATCCACAGATTCACACAGATTCACACAGATTTCGGACTTCTGTGTGTTAATCTATGGATAAAAAAGGAATTTTGTCGTACACCCTCCCTGTACGACAGTAAAAGTTTGTTTGTTATAAATATTTACTAATTTTGCCCGAAAATTAGAAATGATGATTTACAATGGAAACAATAAACCATGGATCAGGGACTTTAGAAACAATTTTTGCCGAACGCAGTTTTAATTTCGATATGCTTTCGATTACAAGAGCGATGTTGGGAATAGCGACATTGATATTTATCGCATGGCTGTTCAGCGTCGATCGTAAAGCAATATCGTGGAATACTGTTATAAAAAGCCTTATCATACAGGTTGTCATTGCTTTCCTGGTGATGTTTGTAACTCCGGTACAGGATTTCTTTAATTTTTTCGGTTCATGTTTCGTTGCTGTGTTGGGGTGGACGAAGGCAGGGAGCGAATTTTTGTTCGGAGCATTCGTAGATACAGGTAAATTCGGATACATCTTTGCTTTTCAGATACTTCCTACAATTATTTTCTTTTCGGCGTTCACAAGTTTACTGTTTTATTTTGGGATATTGCAGAAAATCGTGTGGTTGTTTGCATGGCTGATGTCCAGACTGATAAAACTGTCGGGAGCAGAAAGTTTATCGACTGTTGCGAATATCTTTGTTGGCATGAACGAAGCGCCGTTAGTCGTAAAACCATATATCTCAAAGATGAGCAGGTCGGAACTGATGCTCGTGATGACGGCAGGAATGTCTACAATGGCGGGCGGAGTGTTGGCGGCATACATCGGGATGCTCGGAAATGGAATACCCGAACTCGAAATACAATTCGCACGACACCTGCTCACTGCTTCGGTGATGGCAGCTCCCGGAGCGGTGGTGATATCGAAAATATTAGTCCCGCAAACTATGAAAACAGAACAGAATGCCGAAATTTCAAAAGACAAACTCGGCGCTAATGTACTCGAAGCCATTAGTATCGGAACAATAGACGGACTTAAACTTGCAGGAAATGTTGCCGCAATGTTGCTCGTGTTTTATGCTCTGATTGCCGGCGGAAACAATATTATCTCCTGGCTGGGAAGTTTTCGACTGATGTCGGCGCTATCGTTTTGTATTGCAGTCGCCGGCGGCTGTATGGCGTACTGGATAGTCTTCCTACGAAAAAACAGGTCGTCGCAAATAAAATTCATACGTATCAAACCGTCGCAAATAAAATATTGTGCAATAAGTTTTGGAGTGATGTCGCTGTTATTCACATTTGTGGCGATGTTTTATCCGTCTGGCGACAGCATAAATTCGACAGTGTCGAACTTTACAGACGGACGTCACACGGAACTCTCGCTGCAACTTATTCTCGGATATGTGTTTGCGCCGGTTATCTGGCTGACGGGCGTCGCTATGCAGGACGTCCCATTAGTCGGACAACTCCTGGGTCAGAAAATCATCCTTACCGAATTTGTCGGCTATAGCGAACTGTCGAATATGTTGGCGTCCAACGTATTTACTGAAACAAAATCGGCAATCATGGCGACATACGTATTATGCGGTTTCGCAAATTTTGCATCGGTAGGAATCGAAATCGGAGGAATCGGCTCAATCGCCCCAAACCAAAGAGCCACACTCTCAATATTCGGAATGAGGGCTTTACTCGGCGGGACACTCGCAGCGCTGATCTCCGCTACTATAGTCGGAATGATGATGTGAATCGGGTGTACGACAAAATTCCCTTTTTATCCATAGATTAACACACAGAAGTCCGAAATCTGTAAATATCTGTGGATAAAAAGATCCACAGATTTACACAGATTTACACAGATGAATCAAATCTGTGGACATCTGTGAACATCTGTGGATAAAAAGAGGATATGATTTACACAAATCTGGGAAAAGGGAATTTTGTCGTACACTCGATAAGAATTAATCTTGCCGGAATGTCGGCAGACCTTTGTACATTGTACAAAACCTCCAAGCACACGTCGGCAGACCTCTGTACATTGTACAAAACCTCCAAGCACACGTCGGCAGACCTCTGTACATGGATTGGTCTTCACTACGAGTGTCGCGACTGAGTTTTTACAAAAACTAATCGGATAGTTATATTCTTATTTCATCAACTCTTTATATTTTTGTGCAATAAAACCTATCCAAAGCGGGTGGTTGTTAAGGCTTTTCACCAATTGCAATTCTTCGCCGCCGTTATCCAAGAAGAA